>CALEDI010000134.1 GCA_937949535.1 uncultured Lewinella sp.
CCAGCCCAATATTCCACCACATGCCTGCGCTTACCCCCCGTTTTGACCAGTTCAGCGACCGCCACATCGGTCCTGACACCTCCGCTACCGAAGCCATGTTGAAAACCGTCGGTGCGGCGTCGATTGACGAACTGATGGCCCAAACCGTGCCCGCCAACATCCGCGACCATAAAGCACTTGACGTTGCTCCGGCGGTGAGTGAATACTACTACCTGCAACACCTCAAGCGCATCGCTGAGCGCAATAAAGTGATGCGTTCCTTTATCGGGATGGGCTACTACAACACCATCACGCCCAGCGTGATCCTGCGCAATGTGTTCAGCAACCCCGGCTGGTATACCCAATACACGCCCTACCAGGCCGAGATCGCTCAGGGCCGCTTGGAAAGCCTGCTGAACTACCAAACGATGGTCTCCGACCTGACCGGCATGCCCGTTGCCAACGCCAGCTTGCTAGACGAAGGCACCGCCGCCGCCGAAGCGATGAGTATGTTCTACGGCCAGCGGAATAAGCGCGTGAAAGGCGACCCCATAAAGGTGTTTCTGGTGAGCGATCAGGTGCTGCCCCAAACCATCGCCGTACTCAAAACCCGCGCGGAGCCGCTCGGTATTGAAGTGGAGGTAAAGCCGGTAAGCGCGTTTGAATTCGGCGAAGACCGCGTCTTCGGTATGCTGCTGCAATACCCCGGTGCGGATGGCCTCATCGGTGATTACCGCGCATTGGCTGAACAAGCCAAGGCCGCCAACGTGTTTACCGTTGTCGCTGCTGATCTATTGGCCCTAACGCTGCTGACGCCGCCCGGAGAATGGGGCGCAGACGCCGTGGTAGGCAACAGCCAACGCTTCGGCGTACCGATGGGCTTCGGTGGCCCCCACGCCGCCTACTTTGCTACTACCGAAAAATACAAACGCCAGATTCCTGGCCGCATCATCGGCGTTAGTCAGGACCGCTTCGGCAACTACGCCCTCCGCATGGCCCTGCAAACCCGCGAGCAGCATATCCGCCGCGAAAAGGCCACCTCCAACATCTGTACCGCCCAAGCACTGCTGGCCAATATGGCTGGCTTCTACGCTGCCTACCACGGCGCGGAAGGCCTCATCGCGATCGCAAAACGCACCCACCACTTCACCGCCATCCTAGCCGATACGCTTACAGCGGCAGGCTACACCTTGGCGGGAGACGAGTTTTTCGACACCCTACACATCGCCGCCAGCCCCGAAAAGCGCGACGAAATCCGTAACCGCGCCGAACAAGAAGGCTACAACTTTTACTACCCCAAGGAGGGAGGTATCCGCCTGAGTTTCGACGAAGCAGTAGCTACCACCGACCTCTTTGCCGTCTGCCGCATTTTCGCCGCCGAACTCAACTACGAAGGGGCCAACCTCACCCCAGACGGCGGCGTGGAGGGCATCACCGATCGTATCCCCGCCGCGCTGCGGCGCACTAGCGACTTCCTGACCCATCCCAACTTCAAGGACCACCGCACCGAAACCAAGATGATGCGCTACCTCAAGCGCCTCGAAAACAAAGACCTCAGCCTCGTACACAGCATGATCCCCTTGGGAAGCTGTACGATGAAACTCAATGCCGCAACCCAACTCATCCCCGTTTCTTGGCCGGAGTTTGCCGACATTCACCCCTTCGTGCCGATTGAGCAGGCGCAAGGCTACAAAATGATCTTTGCGGAGCTAGAAAAAGACCTCGCCGAAATCTGTGGCTTCACGGCTTGCAGCCTCCAGCCCAACAGCGGAGCCAGCGGAGAGTACGCTGGCCTGCTCGTCATCCGGGCGTACCACCACGACCGGGGAGACTTCCACCGCAACGTCGCCATCATCCCCGAATCTGCCCACGGCACGAACCCTGCCAGCGCCGTGATGGCGGGCATGAAGGTTGTCGTCGTTAAGTCCGATGAAGCGGGCAACATCGACATCGCCGACCTGAAAGAGAAAGTAGCCGAGCACAAAGAGAACCTCTCCAGCCTGATGATTACCTACCCGAGCACCTACGGCGTGTTCGAGACGGGCGTCGTCGAGATCTGCGAGGTCGTCCACCAAGCGGGCGGCATGGTGTACATGGACGGCGCGAACATGAACGCTCAAGTGGGCCTCACCAGCCCCGGCCGGATCGGGGCCGATGTTTGCCACCTCAACCTCCACAAAACCTTCGCCATCCCGCACGGCGGCGGCGGACCCGGCATGGGGCCGATCTGCTGCAACGAAAAGCTCGCGCCCTTCCTGCCCAACCACCCGCTGCAAGAGACGGGCGGCATAAAAGCCAGCACGGCCGTATCGGCCGCGCCGTGGGGCTCGGCGTCTATTCTGCTGATCTCCTACGCCTACATCAAGATGTTGGGCGCAAAGGGACTAAAAGCCGCCAGCGAATACGCCATCCTGAACGCCAACTACATCGCCAAACGGATCGAGAGTCACTACGACGTCCTCTTCCAGGGCGAGCAGGGCCGTAGCGCCCACGAGTTGATCATCGACTTGCGCCCCTTCAAGTCCGTAATGTCTGCCGGAGACCTCGCCAAACGCTTGATCGACTACGGCTTCCACGCCCCAACCCTCAGTTGGCCCGTAGCCGGAACGGTGATGATTGAACCCACTGAATCTGAAGGCAAGGAAGAGCTGGACCGCTTCTGCGATGCCCTCATCGCCATCCGCGCCGAGGCCGACGCCGTCGCCCGAGGCGACGCGGACGCCGAAGACAACGTACTCAAGAACGCCCCCCACACCATCGACGAGATCACGGCCAACGACTGGCCGCACGCTTACTCCCGCGAGCAAGCTGCCTACCCGCTGCCGTACCTGCGCGAGGGGCTTAAGTTCTGGCCGTCCGTTGGTCGGGTAGACGATGGCTATGGAGATCGGAACTTCGTTTGTACTTGCCCGCCGATGGAGGCGTATGAAGTCAAGTAGTTGCTACCGTACTATTTAGACGGAGGGTGTGTAATCTGTAATGAATTGTCTCCGCGCGCAAACCCTCTCCCCAAACCCCTCCCCACGGGGGGAGGGGCTTATAAAAACGCTGCGCGTTTTGATGATAATCGGCGGACTAATTTACAGGCAGACTACACACCCTATATTTAGACGGAGATGCTCGCTCCGCTTGAGCGCGCTTGTTTTTGTGTTTTTTGTTCTTATGTGCTTTATGTGTTAAAGCTGTTGCGTGCGGTAGCGTGTAGCGATTTCTTTTGGAATTGCCTTAGCCCTTGATTTGCGTTAACTGACTACAAAAACCTGTCCATGAACTTCCGTAAAAACCTGTTGTACAACACCCTCGGCCTCCCCGCTTACTGGAAGGCCTGTCGTGCTGCTAGGGCCGATATGGAGGTAGACGAAGTGAAAACAGCCTACGGGAAGCACCGGCGGCAGTATGCGCTGGTGCTCAAAAGCAAAGGCACGAAAGCCGGCCGCTACGCTTTTTATTTTCATGGCGGAGCGTGGACGTTTGGTGCGCCGGAGAGTTTTGTGCCGGCGGCCATCCCGTGGTTAGAACTGGGTTTTACCGTTGTTTTGCCGAGTTATCGCCGTCCGCCGCAGGTGGGGCTGGACGGGGTGGTGGCGGATTGCAGGGCCGCGATAGCGGCCCTTTTGCCGCCTGAGTCGGTAACGCACCTCCACCTTGGGGGCATCAGCGCGGGGGCGCATCTGGCGGCCTTGCTCGCGCTCAAAACGGAATGGTGGCAACAAGCAGGCTGGGCGGCGGGGCCGCAGAAGGCCTTGCTTTGTGCGGGGCCGTTGTCGCTAGAAAAACTATTTCCGCAAGTTGTTTTCGGGCGGTATGCACACCTCGACCCGTGTCGTACAATCGGGCCAGATAGCCCGCAACTGGCTTGGCAATTATTGCACGGTACGGATGATGGGCTGGTGGCGCTTGAGCATTCAAGGGCGTTTTACGGTAAATTGGAACAATTTGGTCAGGTGGCGAATCTCCAAGTCATCCCTAACGGAACCCACCTTGATAGCGGCCGCTGGATGTTTGGCGGGGTTGGGGAACAAGCGGTACAGGACTTTTTGGGCGCGGGCGCAGGTGCAGGGTAAGGGTTGAAGGGGGTAAAGGCGAAAGAGCCATTTCTTATTCCCCCAAGCAAAGAACCTCAATCTGATCCGTCTGGATGACGTTGCTCATATTTCCTGCCCGGTCCCGTATCTGGATGGAGTAGGAGAAGGTATCAATGGGGTACGCCT
>CALEDI010000135.1 GCA_937949535.1 uncultured Lewinella sp.
ACGGAGCCTTGGAATCTAAGTAGATTCAGTCGGCAAGAATTGCCCTCCCCTTCGGGGGCTGAGCCACATCCTCCGGGCAAAGCACAGCTTATAGGAGAAAGGAATACTCTAGCTCGGAAGGTTTCCCCTCCCGGCAGGTCATCGACAAAACCATCACCGTCTAGATCAGCGAGCCCTCCCGGGCCGTCATAATCATCGACGAGGTTCCTTATGTTTACAAGTATGGAACCGTTAGATAGAATATACGCGATAGGAGAAACGGTGGGTATAGTTGTTAAAGCTCCAGTTGGCACCCCACCCTCAAAGAAGCCTACTGAATCCATTGTAAAGACACCTCCATCACAATCAGTGAGGAAAAACCGAAGATTATCAAGCTGCCCCTGAACCAGTTCGGTACGGTTGGCCCTAATACTTACATCAAAAATATACTGCTGCGCCCCCCCATCTGGGCCTCCACAAGCACTGGGGTCTTGGATGGGAAAGAAATTGACGGTACGGCCGTTGTTGAAATTGACTAAAACACGAATAGTATTCTCGGTCTCAAAGTCTTGGTTGCCGCCGCAGCTAATGCCCATGCAGGTTGCGTTGATGGCAAGCGTTGGGGTGATGGGGTCTGGGGTGTCGGCAGGCGGGCAGGCAGTGATGCCAAAGCAGAGGTCTAGTACGCTGACTTCGTTGGCGCCAAGAATCCCATCTCCGTTAAAATATCCGGTATTGGCGTTGCCGTCCAGCAGTACGGTAGCACTTCCTGAAGTTGGGTCTACTGTTATATCTGTTACCGGAACGGAAACACCATCTACCCTGATTTGAGTAAGGGAGACTTCGGGGTAACCATAGTCTGCAACAACAAGGGTTGCTTCACCAGCACCGGCATCGAACGTAGCTTGGGTGATGCTTTGCTGCATGCAGTAGTCTACGCCAAAGTCGGCTATAATTATCTCATCAGGCCCAGCAGTAAACCTAACTTCTGGAGTTAGAGGTTCGGTAGAAATAGGCTCCAGTTCAACATCTTCTGCGCAACCGGGGTAGCTGAGGTTTACGGAAATACTGGGTGGGTTGAGCACAAAATCCACCCCACAAAGTGCCCTGATGCCAACCTGCATCACCACCGCCCCTCCGGGGCGAGAAAGTTGGTCTAACCTGAAAACAGGGCTCTCTGGGTTCTCGGTGTTAACTGTATCCAGTATGGTCATCATCATGCCATCCGGTGAGCCTATTTCGGCGTAACCATCAAAGACGATGCCCTCACCAAAGTTCAGCTCTACGATTACATCAAAGATTGGTGCTTCGCTCTTCGTGTAAAAAAGCAACGACAGGGTGTCTCCTTCGCCACAAACGGTAAGCCGGTCAGGCTGAGGGTAACATTCTAGGCCACGTAAATCTAGCAGCCGAACTTTGTTGATGTCTGAAGCGGAAGAGCCAGTTGGTTGCCAGTTTTCACTAGGAGGCAAAACCACATAAGGGTTGGCGACGTAGCTCAACACTGCGGCTCTTTCCTGCTTAATCGTGTTTGGCCAACCGTCAAAACTACTGAAGTTGACGTTGCCAAAAGCAAGGGTTGAAAAAAACAGAAAAACAACACTTAAAACAAATGCATAATTCTTATTCATGAGAATGTTTGTTAGCGTTCTGCTATTACTTATGCTAGAGCCATCAGGGCAGAACAGACAAGAAAAACACAATCAAAATGTCTTTAGGTATGAAACATGAAAAAAGTAATACTAAGGTTTTGAGACACAAATATGGGAGAGACAATTAAGAATGTGAGACAGGAGAAGTAAAGCGGCAACTTTAGTTTACCAGCATATAAAGATACAGCCCAAACTTGCAACTCAGCATTTGGGGCTTCCTTCACAAAAAAATAAAATTAATTCCCCTCCTTTTATTGCGATTTAACACCACGCAATAGCCGCTTAACAACCCATATAAAGTTAAAAAATATGTTTTGATACGGAGGTGGAGTCTTTAACAATGGCCTAGTTCTCGCCCATATAGCAGTTGAGCTACTTCCTCGCAGAGCCCCACCAAGCAAGCGATGCTCAAAGTGATCCCCCTCGCTAAAACCAACCATTCTTCTCCGTAGGCCTATCTTTCCGGTATGCGACTAACAACCTTGCTCCTTCTTATCCTTCTTTGCACCTGCGTGCGCGCCCAAAAAGTGATGCTCTTTGAAAAGTTGACCGATTCAAAATCTGACCGCGTCTACGAAGGCGAACGCTTGAAGTTTAAGATGAAAGGCGATAAGTTTTGGCAAGAAGGCCCCATACGGGAGATGCGGCCCGACATACAGGCACTCATCATCAACGATCGCTTCATTATGCTCGATGAGATCGACACCATCCACCGGGGCAAGACGACGGGCGCCGCCGTCGGTTACGGCCTCATGACTTTCGGCGTAGGTTGGTCCTTTTGGGCAGGTGTTGGTTACAATACCGACGGCGACCCCACCACCCAATACAGCCGCCGAGACCTGATGACTTCCCTCACCGCCATCGGCTCCGGCTTCCTGATCTATAAGCTATTGGGCCAGCGGAAATACAAGACCGGAAAGTATAAACGGCTACGGGTCATTGATACCAGCTTTTAAGTGAATACCCTTATCTTAGCCACATGACACGTGTATTGCCAGAGTTGGACATCTTGGTCGAGACCTTCGAATGGTCCCTCGAACGCTACCATGATGCGATCAAGGCTGGTGTTCTTACGGAGTACGATGCCGTGGAATTAATTCACGGACAATTAGTTAAGAAGATACCGATAAGTGATGACCACGCTGGGATAATTGAATTTTTAGCCGATTATTTTAGAGACATCCTCGGTAAGAAATACCGCTACCGTTCCGAAAACCCAGTCCCCGTTCTACCAAAGTCAGAGCCAGAACCTGACTTCGTCATTGCAAAACAGCTTCCAAAGGGTAAAAAAACGCGGCACCCCAAGCCTGAAGAAATCCATCTGATTGTCGAAGTTGCTCACTCAACCCTTCAGTATGACAGGAAGGTAAAAGGCCCTATTTATGCTTCTGCGGGGATTCCGGAATATTGGATCGTGAACCTGAAAGGTAGCAAGGTTGAGGTACACCTTTCTCCCGCTGAGGATGAAGGTGTTTTTGAAGACGTCCGTAGTTATGGCGTCGGAGATGTTTTCACCAGCCCTTTTGTAGGCGAAGTCACAGTCGACGATATCCTCTCAAGTATAGAAGAGGAATAACTACCCATACAAAGCCTTCGCTAGCACCTCCGCAAACGCCCCCGGCGTACTCGCAAAAGGTGTAAGTCCCATCTCCGTCAGCTGTGTTGCCACTTCTTTGTCGTAGGCCGGTGCGCCTTCGTCACTCAGCGCGAGTAGGGGCAGAAACGTCAGTCCGCTTTGTTGCAAACGGCGGACGCTCGCCAGCATCCCGTCTACGGAGCCGCCCTCGAAGAGGTCGCTCAGCAAGATCATCACCGTGTCTTGGGGCGCGGTATTGAGCTGTTCGGCGTAGCGGAGGGCGCGGCCGATGTCCGTCCCGCCACCGAGTTGGATGGCGAAGAGCAGTTCCATCGGGTCGGGCAGTTGGTCGGTGAGGTCTACTACGCTGGTATCGAAGGCGATGATGTGGGTTTTCAGGGCGGGGATGCTGGCAAGGATACACGAAAGCACGCCCGCATACACCACCGATGCGGCCATTGAGCCCGACTGGTCGATGAGCAAAATGATGTGTTTTAGCCCGGTTTTGGAGCGGGAAAGGCCGCGCAGGTTTACGGGCAACACCGTTTTATACTCCGGCTGGTAGTGCTTCATGTTGGCCCGGATGGTTTGGTCCCAGTCGATGTCTTGCGGGCGTGGGCGGCGGTTGCGGTTGTGTTGTCGCTTGCGGCCCGAGATGGCTTGCTCGATGGGGCGCTTGAGCTGCTTTTCGATTTGCTTAACGACCTTCATCACGACAGCGCGGGCCGATTCGCGGCTGCGGTCTGGCAGCAGGTTTTTGAGGCTCAGGAGCGTACCGATGAGGTGGACGTCGGGTTCGATGGTGTCCAACAATTCGGGCTCCAAGAGCATTTGTTTGAGGCCGAGGCGGTCCAGCGCATCGCGCTGGAGGAGCTGCACGGTATCAGTGGGGAAGTATTTCCGGATGTCTCCCAGCCAGCGGTTTACGTTGGGGCTGGAGTGGCCTAGGCCGCCTTTGCGGTCTTGCTCGGCGTAGAGGGCTTCTAGGGTTGCGTCCATGCCGGCCAGCGGGCCGGGCAGGTCGATGGGGGCATCGCCGGGCTGCTCGGCCTGCTGGCCGAGGATGAGGCGCCACTTGCGGAGGTGCTCCTGCGTCGCGTCGGTATGCGTTGGTATTTCGATGCTTTTAACGGCTTGGTTCTTATGGTGGCCCGAAGGCTGGTGCAAGGTAAGGTTTTAAAGCATGTAACCTACCCAACGAATCTGTTCAGCATAGACTACAAACGTCTCTGTAAACGTATCTAGTTGGAGCGAACGATGTATTTTCCCCCTTACTCCCTTACTCCCTTACTCCCCTTCCCCCCTTACTACCTTTGCGTTATGCCCCTCAAGAACCACCTACTCTTCCTGCTCTTACTAATTACGGCTGGCCTCGGTGCTCAGTCAGACAGCCTCCGCGCTACGGCGGGCAGCCTTGGCGAATGGCGAACGCTGCAATCTTACCGTTTCGGAACTTACGTGACGGAGAGCGAAAACTCCATCATCTACACGACCGGGAAAGCACTCTTCTACCTCGACAAAGAAGACCTCAGCATCACCCGCTTAGCCCGAGAAGACGGCTTGGCCGAAGCTCGCGTCCGCATAATTCGCTACCACGAGCCTACCCAGACCCTAATCATCGTATACGAAAACAGCGTTATTGATCTACTGCAAAACGGACAGTTCTCCACCTTGCGCCAAATTGACAACTTCAGCTTCAGCGGAGACAAGCAAATATACGACATGCACTTCGGAGACAACAACACCGTCTACCTCGCCGCAGGCTACGGCGTTTCCGCACTGAGCCTCGACGATGAGACCTTCCTCTTCACCACCTTCACCGGCGTCCGGGTAGAAGGCACCGTTGTCCACGAAGGCTTCATCTATGCCGCCACCGAAGAGGGCGTATACCGAGCCCCCAGCCAAAACGTCAACCTCAACGACTTCGGCAACTGGAGCCTGATGGGCGAAGCCTTCGGCCTGCCCGGAGATTACGAGAGCACCGCCATGAATGTCTACAAAGGCAAACTCTACTTCGGCGTAAACAAAGACGTCTACCGCCTAGACGAAAACACCGCAACCATCTTCTTCGATACCGACGATGAACGAGACTGGCGGCTACAATTCATCAGCATCGGCCCCAACCTAATGCTCGCCGGTTACCGCTGCACCGACGACCAGTGCAACAACCGCCAACTAATGATGATGAACGAAGACGGCGTAGTACGGCGCATCTTCGGCGAGTGCATCATCAATACCAACTACGTGATCGAAGACCAACTCGGGCGCATCTGGTTTGGCGAAAACAGCTCAACCCCTCGTATTCGTTACCTCGACAACCAAAACGACGGCAGCTGCAACGAAATCGAATACAGCGGACCACTTACCGACGACAACTACCGGCTACTACACGACGGCAACTCCCTCTGGGTAGCGCCAAGCGTACTAGACGAAAACTTCAGCGCAAGCTTCAACTTCGGCGGCGTTTACCGTTTCCGAGACGGAGAATGGGACTTCTACAACCGCAACAACAACGACGTCTTCCTCGGCCCCAACGAAACCTTCGGAGGAGACGACGATGTGGCCGCCATCATCGACGTCTACTACGACGAAGTAAACAAGCACCACTGGTTCAGCTCCGCCTTCGAGGGCACCGTCCGATGGGACGATGAAACCGAGACGGGAACCCTCTTCGACGAAACCAACAGCAGCCTACGCCTCAGCCCTAGCGCAGGCCCAGGGCGCGTGCGCGTAACCGGAGCGGTAACCGATGAGCAGGGCTTCACCTACTTCGCCAACGGGCTTACAGAAGACGGGAACTTCATCAGTGTGCAAAGCCCCGAAGGAGAGTGGGGCGCCATCGGCGGAGACTGCGGCATCAACGAAGCCATCCTGATCGAAATAGACCAGCAAGGCTTCATCTGGGTTGCGCACTCCACCAATGCCGGTAGCGGCATCACCGTCACCGACCCCATGGGGACGCCCCTCGACCCAAGCGATGACCGTTGCCGCCGCATCACGATCAGCAACAGCGAACTGCCCAGCAACAACGTCCGCAGCATCACGACAGATCTGCGCGGCAACGTATGGGTAGGGACCAGCCAAGGAATTGCCATCTTCTCTTGCCAAGACCCCATAGATGCCAGCAACTGCATCGGGAACCTGCCCATCGTAGAAGCCGACGGGTTCGGTGGTTTCCTCTTGGAAACCGAAGAAATTCGTTCAATTACCGTAGACGGCGGCAACCGCAAATGGATCGGCACCAGCGGCGGAGCCTACTTACTTTCTCCCGATGGCCTAGATCAGCTGCTTTTCTTCGACCAAGGCAACAGCCCGCTACTCGACAATATCGTGCGCGACATCGCCATCGACCCCAACACCGGGGTGGTTTACTTCGGCACCGAACTCGGCATCATTAGCTACCGAGACGGCGTCACGGCGGCCTCCGAGACGGCTTTTGCCGAGGAGTTGGTCATCTTCCCCAATCCCGTAGAGCCTAGCTATACTGGCCCTGTTTCCATCACGGGCCTCGCGCGGGATGCGCGGGTGAAAATCACGGATCTTTCCGGTAAACTCGTTGATGAAGGCACGGCTACTGGCGGGCAGTACGTCTGGTCGGGTACCGACTACAACGGCCGGCGCGTCACTACCGGCGTCTACCTCGTTTTTGCCTCCAGCAACGGCCGTTTCGGCCTCACGAACGGGAGTAGTGCGGTGGGCAAAATCGTTTTTATACGATAGTGGCGTTCCTTAGGTGTGTATTAGGGCGGCGGCGCGCAGGTGCAATGAAAGCTAACAAACATCGCTCTCCGAACCATTTAGTTGAGCCGCCAGAAGAAGGGCGTAAACAACACCAGTACCGTATAAATCTCCAAGCGCCCAATAATCATCACGAAGCTCAGGAATACCTTGATCTCCGAAGACAGCCAAGCAAAGTTGTCAACCGGCCCAACCTTCCCAATGCCCGGCCCTACATTGCCAAGGCTAGTCGCCATCGCCCCCAGAGCCGTTTCAAAGTCAAGCCCCATCATGGCTAAGATCACGCAACCCACCACGAAAATGAGCAAGTACAGCAGCAAAAAATTGAAAACATGGGTGATGATCCTCCCCCGAACTACTTCGCCGTTTAGCCGCAAAGGAACGATGGCCGAAGGGTGAACAATGCGCTTAAATTCCAAGTAGCTGTTCTTTACAAAAACAAGGTGACGGATCAGCTTGATCCCTCCAGAAGTAGACCCCGCACAAGCGCCAACAAACAACAGGATAAAGAAAACAAAAGTCAGGCTTGTAGACCAAGCCGTGTAATCCGCAGATACAAACCCAGTCGTAGTAATCAGGCTCACGATCTGGAAGAGGCTGTCCCGAAAAGATTCCTCTAAACCTCCTCCGTTTTCAGAGAAGTAGACGCCCAAGGTGCAGACAACAGTTAGCCCCAACACCAAACCGAGGTAGGCCTTCAACTCATCGCTTCTCCAAACGTCAGCCCAGCGGCGTTTCCAGCTCAAGTAGAGCATTGTGTAGTTAACGCCCGCCAAAAACATAAAGACAATGAGCAGGTACTGAACGTGTGGTGCAAAGGCCGCCGCGCTAGCGTTGCGCGTACTGAAACCGCCCGTCGCCATCGTTGTTAGGGCATGGTTGATCGCTTCGTAGGGCGTGAGGCCAAAGATGACCAGTAAAACGGCAAGGGTAGCCGTAAGCCCAACGTAGAGCAACCACAGCCGTTTGGCCGTTTCGCTGATGCGCGGATGGAGCTTGTCTGAAGTAGGCCCCGGCGCTTCGGCAGCAAACAACTCAATTCCCCCAATACCAAGCAGTGGGAAGATCGCGACGGTAAGCACAATGATGCCCATGCCCCCAATCCATTGGGTAAGGCTGCGCCAGTAAAGCAAAGACTTGGGGTTGGCGGGGGATTCAATGTCGGTAAGCACCGAAGCCCCCGTAGTTGTCATCCCCGAAACCGTCTCAAACAACGCATCCGCAACGGAGGGGATCATCCCACTGTAAAGGTAAGGCAGCATCCCGGCGGCAACCATCGCTACCCAACTAAGCGCAACAATCAAGTAGCCCTCCCGCTTCCGAATAGGAACACCTTTCGGGTTTTTAATCAAAGAGAAAAGCCCCCCTACGCCAACGGAAGTAAGGCCAGCCAAAAAAATAGGCCAGCCATCTTCGGCATAAAACCAGCTGAAGGGCAAAGCTGTCCAGATCATCAGGCCAATAAGACCGAAAAGGACACTGATTACCCTAGCTATCGGGCGCAAGTTGATCATGGGGCAAAGTTACTTCCTTGATTTGGTATCTCTCCAATCTGTAATTGTCCTTAGCAAGTAACCAAAAGACTAACCAACTAAAGCACGAACATACTACCTTTGCCGCCATGTCCCACAAGCCCCGCCTCACTCCGCTGAACGACAATCTGACGATGCTCTCGATCACCGGAAGCCAATACCTTTCCGAAAAGATCGCTACGGCCTACGGCCAAAAACTGGGAGACCTCCATGTGTCTAGGTTCAACGACGGGGAGATGCAGCCCATCATCAAGCAAAGTGTCCGAGGGGAATACGTGTTCATCATCGGCAGCACCTTCCAGCCCCACGAAAACCTGATGGAGATGCTGCTCACGATTGATGCCGCTCGGCGGGCCAGCGCAGGCTACATCTGTTGCGTGATGCCCTACTTCGGCTACGCACGGCAAGACCGAAAAGACCAACCCCGCGTACCCATTAGCGCCAAGCTCATCGCCAACCTCCTCGTCGAAGCAGGTGCAGACCGCATCATGACACTCGATCTCCACGCCGACCAAATCCAGGGCTTCTTCGACATCCCCGTAGACCACCTCAAGAGCCAGGCCATCTACATCCCCTACTTCGATACCCAAGACATGAGCAACGTCACCTTCGCTAGCCCAGACATGGGCGGCGTAAAACGCGCCCGAGATTACGCAAAGTACTACGAACGCGACGTTGTGATCTGCGACAAGTACCGCAAGCGCGCTGGAGAAATTGCCGGCATGACCCTAATCGGTGACGTTGAAGGCGCAGACGTTATCCTTGTCGATGACCTCGTTGATACCGCCGGAACCCTGTGTAGGGCCGCAGACCTGATCATGGAGCGCGGAGCAAAGTCTGTCCGCGCCATCGCAACCCACCCCATCCTGAGCGGCGATGCGTACGAGAAAATTGAAAGGTCGCAACTGCAAACCCTGATCGTCTGTGACGCAGTTCCGCTGAAACAAATTTCGCCCAAAATCAAAGTCCTTAGCTCCGCCTCATTGTTCGCTAAAGGCATCCGCAAGACACACGACAACGAGAGTATTTCAGCATTGTTTGTAGACGGAAAATAAGAATTTAAAACCTAGTTCCCCTAAACCGTGTTATCCATAAACTACTACCAACCCGAGGCCCTGCGGCAGCTGGACGTACGTTTATGGAAGAAAAAACCATCCTCATCACCGGAGCCAACGACGGCATCGGCCGTGCAACGGCCGAGCGGCTAGCCAAACGCGGTGCCCACTTGGTCCTCGCCTGCCGCGATGAAGTAAAAGCCCAGCGTACCGCACAAGCCATAACCGAAAAAACGGGAAACCACCGCATCGATACGCTTCCGCTTGACTTAGCAGACTTCTCCTCCGTCCGCGCCGCAGCCGATGAGTTCTTAGCCGAACATCCCAAACTCGACGTACTCATCAACAACGCCGGTGTCTATACAGACAGCCTCGAACTCACCAAAGATGGCTACGAACTCCAGTTCGGCGTCAATCACCTCGGCCATTTCTTGCTGACGATGGCTCTTATGCCAGCCATTCGTTGTTGCCGCCATTGTAGCCGAGTCATCAATGTCAGTAGCTCTCTTCATACTAAGGGAGGCCTAGACTTCGGCAGCTTCCGAGGCGAAGAAGGCAGTAAATTGTACAACGGCTCCAAGTCGTACGCCCAAAGCAAACTCGCTAATGTCCTCTTCACCATGGAGCTAGATCGGCGTTTTGGCGAAGAACTAACCACCAACTGCCTACACCCCGGCGTAGTCGGTACCCGGCTAGCTAATAAAAAAGCCGCTACGCTCACCAGTACCGTCTGGTCGCTCTACAAACCTTTCGCTATCCCTCCACACAAAGGAGCAGACACCTCCGTATACCTTGCGCAAAGCCCCGAAGTACAAGATGTATCCGGCCGCTATTTCGACGAAAAACAGTGCCTACGCAAACCCTCCAGCATCGCCCGCAACGAACAACTCGCCCGCCGACTCTGGGAGTTTTCCGAGAAGGCCGTCGCAGATTATTTGCCGAAGGAGCAATATTGAAACTGATTTTCGTCTATCCGCAACTTTTTGGTTGGCCCAAAGCATTATCCCCTCGCAAAGCAAATTAACCATGCGAAATTCAATCATAAATAAACGTTTCGACGGGCGAGATATGCGCCCGGACAGCATTTGCTAATGCCCTAGGATATACACGGGTGCATAATGCTGCCCGGGTTCCTTCCCCAACGGATAAACTTGATCGTGAGATAGATTAGCAGGGCTACTACATGTAGCCGATAATCGCTCCCCCTTATTTTAGTCCGTTTCCCGTCTCCTTCCGACATAGTGTAATTGGTTAGCACGGCAGTTTCATGAGCTGTCGGTAGCGGTTCAAGTCCGTTTGTCGGGACTTTACTCACGTTTTTTGTTCGGCCGCGCCTCCGTTTTGAGGCCATAAGACCGAAAATAGAAACGACACATTCTGACGTAGCGCAGTTGGTTAGCGCATCCGCCTGATACGCGGAAGGCCGGTGGTTCGAGTCCACCCGTCAGGACAGATTTATTGGTGCGTAGCTCAGTTGGTAGAGTAGCGGTCTCTTAAACCGTGGGTCGTGGGTTCGAGCCCCACCGCACCAACGTATGCTGGTATTTCTGTTTTCCTCCCCGCCGTATTGCCCGCGCAGCGAGTAATACGGCGGGGGGGGGGGGAACAGCAATCAATACCAGACTCTCCAAGGTGATGTGGCGCAATGGTAGCGCAGCGGGTTGTCTACCCGAAGGTTGCGGGTTCGAGCCCCGTCTTCACCGCAGATCGTTTAGCGTTTGCCTTACTATTTGGTCCTCTAGCTCAATGGCAGAGCGTTTCTTTGTTAAGGAAAGGGTTGTCGGTTCGAGTCCGACGGGGACCGCAATATGTTTTACGTTGCTTGGCTGGCTCTATGCGTCAATGCTCATTCCGCGCATGAACTGTAGCAGCTTGCCTTCCTCCCACTGATCGGCCATGAGCTGGTAGCCAACGGGTAGGGGAGAGTCGGTTTCGACGGGGATGGCCGCAGCGGGTAAGCCGGCAAGGTTGGCCAGTACGGTGTAGATATCGGCTAGGTAGTTCGCAACGGGGTCATCGGTTTGTTCGCCGATGGGCCAAGGGGCGCTGGGGCTTACTGGCATCAGAATAAAGTCGTGGGCATCGAGGATGCCCTGGAGTTGATCCCGGATGAGGCGGCGCACTTTTTGCGCCTTGCCGTAGTAGGCATCGTAGTAGCCGCTGCTGAGAACGAAGGTGCCGAGCAAAATCCGGCGTTGTACTTCGGTGCCGAAGCCTTCGGTGCGCGACTTGGTGTAGGTCTCGTTTAGGTTGTTGGCGTCTTGAGCGCGGTGGCCGTAGCGCATCCCGTCGAAGCGGCTCAGGTTGGAGCTGGCCTCGGCGGTAGTGAGTACGTAGTAAGCAGGCACCACATAATCGAAGTAAGAGAACTTGACCGGTACCATTTTATGGCCTGCGGCCTCAAACTTGGCGAAGGTCTTTTGCATTGCCGCCCGGATTTCTGGGGCGAGGGCCTCGCTCTCCATCAAGTCGGCGAAGTAGGCGATGCTTTTCGGCTCGGTCTCGGCGGGTTGTGTGCTGTAGGCGGGTAAGATTTTGTTGGGGGCCGTAGCGTCATACATATCCGCACCGGCGCTTAGTTGTAGGGCCAGAGCGATGTCTTGGGGGTTGTTGGCGAGGTAGCCGATCTGGTCGAAGCTAGAGCCGTAGGCGATTAGGCCGTGGCGGCTGATGCGGCCGTAGGTTGGCTTGAAACCGAAGAGGCCGCAAAAAGAGGCTGGCTGCCGAACGGAGCCGCCGGTGCTGGAGCCCATCGCGAGCAGGCAGGTTCCGGCCTGCACCGAAACGGCCGCTCCTCCGGAGCTGCCGCCGGGGACGCGCGTGACGTCGGCCGCGTTGCGGGTGGGGCCGTAGAAACTATTTTCGTTGCCGGAGCCCATCGCGAACTCGTCGCAGTTGGTGCGGCCAATCACGATGACGTCTTCGTCTAGCAACCGTTGCAGTGCCGTAGCGGTATAGGGAGACACGAAGCCTTCGAGGATTTTGGAGCCTGCGCTTACGGCGTGGCCCTCGTAACAGATCACGTCTTTGATCGAGAGGATTACCCCCGCCATTTTACCTAACCTTGCACCCTGCGCCCGCGCCTCATCTTGTCGCTTCGCAATACGCATTGCTTCTTCAGCAAATACCTCTACATAGATATTCAAGTGCGCGTGTTCGTTGATTGCCGCAAGGTATTCACCAACGAGGTCGGTGGTTTTTACCTCGCCCCGCTCGAGGGCCGCTTGGGTTGCTTGGATGGAGTTGTAAGCCATAGCGCGAAGGTAGGGCGTTAGTCTTTTAGGCTGTTAGCGGTTTGGGCGGTTAGTCCGATGCGCCCCGTTTGCATCCACCAGTATTGCATCACGGCGCGGAGTACCATGAACATCAGTAAGCTGCCCCAAAGGCCCCAATTGCCGTAGTGCTGGCCGAAAACGAAATAAACGATCAGGTAGGCACCAAATGCCAGCAGCATCGTTTGCCGCATGGCGCGGGCGGCGGTGAGGCCGATGTAAATGCCATCTAAAAGGTAGCACGGCGCGGCAGCGAGGCAAAACGCGACAACGATGGGCAAATAGTAGCTGGCCTGCGCGAGGGTTTCCGGAGCGGTGTTTTCTGGTGCAAAAAGCGGTAGGATGTAGTTTTCTCCGCCCGCATAAACGAGGGCATAGAGGCCAGCGAAGGCCATGCCCCACAGAAAAATTAGGCGGATTACGCGGCGTAATTCAGCAGGTTTATTGGCCCCAGAATACTTCCCGACTAGGCTTTCGGCGGCGAAGGCGAAGCCATCGATGCCGTAACTCAGCCAGTTTACGAGTTGTAGCAAAATGACGTTGGCGGCCACTACTGCCGTACCGACATCAAGCGCGTTGGCGCGGTTGTAGAAGAAGGCAAAACTCAGCGTCAGGCAGAGGGTGCGGAGGAAGATGTCTCGGTTGACGGACAGGAATTCGCTCAGGCCAGGAGTCTTCGTTTTTTCTTGGTTTTCGGGGCGCGAACGCAGGTGCAAAGCGGGTTTTTTGAAGGTCAGTTCTCCGCGCCGACACTCCCACCACCAGAGCGCGAGGCCGAAGCCAAAGCCGAGATACTGGGCCACCACCGTTCCCCAGGCTACCCCTCGGATGCCCCAGCCGAGGGTCTTCACCATGTACCAACTCAGGGCCATATTGGCCGTATTCACCGCTATCGTCAGTACCAGCGGAAACACGGCGTTCTGCCGCCCAAAGAACCAGCCGAAGAGCACCATCTGGAGCAGCGCCGCTGGCGCTGCTAGGATGCGGACATAGAAATAATCATCCACCAGCGGCACCTGCTCGGGGCGGAGGTTGAGCAGCCAGTAGGTCAGCTCCGCGAAGGGGTATTGTAGCAGGATGAGGAGGACGGAGATGACGGCGGCCAGCAAGGCCGCTCGGCCGAGGGTGGCCATCTGGGCGGCTTTGTCTTCGGCGCCGAAGGCACGGGCGGTGAGGCCCGTTGTGCTCATCCGTAAGAAACCGAAGTTCCAGTACACGAAGTTGAACGCCATACCGCCCAGCCCTACGGCCGCGATGTGGCTGCCGCCCAACTCGCCCATCAGCACGGTATCAAAACTGGTGATGAGCGGGACCGAGATGTTGCTCAGGATGTTGGGGACCGCTAGGCGGAGGATTTCTTTGTTCATGGTTGCCGGTTGCATGGTTGCCCGACCTTCAGGTCGGCGGGGCAAAGTTAAGCCCACCCCAAGACCAGTACAACGAAGATTTAAGACAACCTTATCAACCATTATTTGCACCGAAGCCGTTATAAGCCCGTAATTCGTTCTTAAATAAAACCACATGAAAACCTTCAACCTCCCCTTACTTCTCCTTTTGGCTTTCGCCCTCTTTGCCTACACCGGTTGTGAAGACGACGACGGACCGGGAAATATCGTAGCTGATAGCCTTGGCTATGACGGAGACAATGTAACAGCTCCTTTCAACGGCCAAGGCTTCAATACCTTCGCTGCCTACTTCCCCCCACAGGAGACCCAGCCTTATGTTGGGCGCCGATTGGAGACGATTAGCTTTTTCTTGCAAGATATTCCTACCTCCACCGTAGTCATCATCTACGCCGAAGGTACCGACGACCGGACACCTGGAGGCGAACGCTACAGCATTGACCTCACCCAGCGTGTCCGCAATACCGGCTGGTATAATCACGTAATCACCGACGCCGTAGTGGACATCCGTGAAAACGAAGGCATCTGGATCGCGGTAGAAGTAGACGCACCCATAAACCAGTTCCAAGCCATCGGCTGCGACGATGGCGCCAACTACAACCCGAACGGCGACCGCTTCCTGCCGCCCACGGGCAATACTTGGACGAGCTTCAACGAAATCACCGGATCAGAACGGATCAACTGGAATATTCGGGGCTTTCTCGCTGAAGAGTAAGGTTGTAGTGTAAATTTGTAGCCACTACCGAACTACAAGACTAGATTACTATGCTCCGCGTCATCATCATCAATGGTCCTAACCTGAACCTGCTTGGCCGTCGGGAGCCGGAAATCTACGGAGAGGATACCTTTGAGGACTTCATGATTCACCTCAAGGGCAAGTTTGTGGAGTCTGATGTAGAGCTGACGTACTTCCAGAGCAACCACGAAGGAGAACTTCTTGAGAAGCTCCACGAAGTAGGCTTTCATTACGACGGCATCATCCTGAACGCGGGGGCTTACACCCACACCAGCGTCGCGCTTGCGGACGCAGTGTCGGGTATTGAGACGCCGGTGATTGAGGTCCACATCTCCAACGTACACAAACGGGAGGCCTTCCGGCACCACAGCTACCTATCGCCGGTGGCGGAAGGCATCATCGTTGGGTTTGGGTTGCGTGGGTACGAGTTGGCGGTAGAATATTTTTTATAGCGACTAAGGGATGGGAAACAAATAGAACCACGTTTTATTTATTTCCTACCCCTCAAAAGACCACAAGACTTTGATCCAGGAAGCAACCATAGAACGTGTACTAGAACGATTAGAATCTGGTACCGACGATTTCAACCTTGAAATTCAAGATTTCGCCGAAACACAGCCACACCTGATGGCTTACCTGACCAACGAAGACAGCGATACGCTGAACGAAGACGAGCGTACGTTGCTGCTGTTCGGCGCTACGGTCATCTACCAATCCGTTCTTGATGAACGGACCATCCCCGGGGCCATCTCCGAAGAGATGATTGGCCAAGCAGAGGAAGAGAACTACGCCCTGATGCCGGAGAAGGGAGCCTTCCGCGATCGCTTAACACCTTTCTTTGAAGACAGCGAGGAAGAAGAATTGCTCGCCTTCGCCGAAGACCTCATCGTGGCAGAAGCAGACGAAGACGGGATCACGAAGGAGGCGCGGGAGCCTATGTTTATTGCTTTGAAGACGGTGGTGGATTGTTTGGTCTTGTAGCCTGGTAGTCGCTACCGCACTTGATAGGCGTTGTCTGGCTACCGCACCAGACAGTTTGAACACATAAGGCACATAAAAACAAAAAGCACAGAAAGAGGACTGCACCGAGCATCCAAGTCTACTTAGTGCGGTAGTGACTACCAGACTACCCAACTATACTTACCTTACCTTCTATGTACCAGACCATCATCTCCCCCGCCGAAGTGACCGACCTCACCGCCGATGTCCTGATCTTTGACTGCCGACACAACCTCTTCCAACTAGGCGAAGGGGCCGAGAACTACACCGCCGCCCACCTGCCCGGGGCGTACCACTTACATATGGATGCGGACCTCTCGGGCGAGATCCTTCTCGGTAAGACGGGCCGGCATCCGCTGCCGGATATGGACGCTTTTGCGGCCTTCATTAGTCGGTTTGGGTTGGGGGCGGAGACCCAAGTGGTGTGTTACGACGATAAGGGGGGCGGCTTGGCCGCGCGCCTGTGGTGGATGCTGCGCGTACTGAACCACGAAGCCACGGCGGTACTCGACGGAGGAATCCAAGCTTGGGAGGCAGAAGGGCTGCCGTTGGAGGCGGGCTACCGAGACCACCCCACTGCTTCTGAAGGAGGCGTCGTTGCGCCTCACCTTGCTCGATTTGCCCCGCATTGCACCCGCGACCGCGCCCAAATAGCCCTACTCCGAAACGACCCAACCCACACCGTGATCGACTCCCGCACCGTGCCCCGCTACCTCGGCGAGCATGAGCCGATTGATCCCGTTGCCGGCCACATCGGAGGTGCCATCAACCTGCCGTGGCCAGACAACCTAACCAACGGAAAGCTGAAGCCCAGAGCCGAACTGAAAACCCGGTTTGCAAAACTAAAAAAAGACGCCCAAAACAATACCTTCTACTGCGGCTCTGGCGTAACGGCCTGCCACAACATCTTGGCCTACACCCACGCCTACGGCGAGATGCCGCTGTTGTATCCCGGAAGTTGGAGCGATTGGATTACGGGCTAGTACAGTTTCTATCCTCTGCGCGAACTCTAAACGGTTAAGCCGGTTTCCAATAAGCAGCCACCCCAAACGGCGCTCCAAACATAGACCAACCCAACATGGCCAATTCCATAGTAGACACCTTGATTGATACCGTAAAAGACGCGGTCAGCAACACCGACACCAGCATGATTCAGGAGCTTTCGGGCGGCAGCATCGATTCCGTAGATGAGTTTATGCGCAAGACGGAGTATACCGGCGAAAAGAACTACGGCCGGGGTTTCTTGGCGGGCGTCCTCGGCGGTTTAGCCGGGGTTGCGGTAAAGATGATCGTTGATCGGTACGTAGCCCCAAACACCGTCCAGTTTGAAGACCGCATTGCGGACAACCTCGTAGACCAAGCCGAAAAACTTGCCGGTATTGACCTAGACGAAGAGGGCGAACAGGCCGCTGCGGCCATCATTGAAGTTGGCATCGGTGCGCTCATGGGCGGTGTTTACGGCTTGGTTGTAGAAGCCATGCCGGAAGCGAAGACCGAAACGACGGCGGGAGCAGGCGACGGTGTTTTCGCGACCGTCCAACAACTTGCCGTGCCCGCTATGGGCATCATGCCAGCCGCCGCAAAGGAAATTGCCGGAGATAAGTTCCAGCACCTCGCCGGCCACGTCGCCTTCGGCGCTACCGTGGAGATTGTACGACGGACGTCTCGGTATTATATGGAGCAGGGATAAAGGGTAATTACACCCAACGAACCTTCCCCAACCCCTAGCCCCACGGGGTAGGGGCTTTCTAGTAGAAAACGCTCCGCGTTTTAGCGCATTCCCAAAGCACTACCCAAACCATATGCTCTACCTCATCCCCACCCCCATCGGTAACCGCGAAGACATTACGCAACGCTCCATCCGGATGCTGATGGAAGCCGATCTTGTGCTGGCCGAAGACACCCGTACCAGTCGCCCACTGATGCAGCACTACGGCGTAGAAACCCCACTGCGCGCTTACCACGCGCACAACGAACACGGCATCGTTGGGGGGCTGGTTGATGAGCTAAAAGACGGAGCAACCTTCGCCCTCATCACCGACGCGGGGACGCCGGGCATCAGTGACCCCGGCTTCCTGTTGGTGCGGGCCTGCCGAGAGGCAGGCGTAGCCGTGAGTTGTTTGCCCGGGCCTGCGGCCTTCGTGCCCGCGCTAGCGGCCAGCGGCATCCCGTGCGACAAGTTTCACTTCGAGGGGTTCCTACCCCACAAAAAAGGGCGGCAAACCCGACTGAAATACCTAGCGGACCTACCGAATACCTTCGCCCTCTACGAAAGCCCACACCGCATCGTGAAGCTGCTGGGCCAACTGCTGGAGTTTTGCGGCGAAGACCGCACGGCTTGCGTTGCCCGTGAGCTTACCAAACTCCATGAGGAAATCACCACTGCTCCTTTGACGGAGTTGAAAGCACACTACGAAGCTAAGGGCAAAGTGAAAGGGGAAATTGTGGTGGTCGTTGCGGGTAAGTAAGCCAACATTTAAACCCCTTTAGTACTCATGCGTTTACCACCAGACGCCCGCAAGAAGTGGCGTCAGAACCCAAAACAACCCCAACATGATCCCACAGGACGAATTCATGAAGTACGCTACCCGACACATGGGTATGAGTACGATGCACCTAGAGAAATACGCCTCCACCATCGGAGGCATGGCGACGCCCCAAGTAACCGGTTTTAGCCCCAACGTAATTGAAGAGCGGCAAATGAACATCGCTGCGCTCGACGTATTCAGCCGCCTGATGATGGACCGTATCATCTTTATGGGCGTTGCGGTTACAGACTACGTAGCCAACGTAGTACAAGCCCAACTGCTGTTCTTGGAATCTGTAGACCCCAAGCGCGACGTTCAGATGTTTGTAAACAGCCCCGGCGGCAGCGTGATTGCCGGCATGGGAATGTATGACACGATGCAGTACGTTACGCCAGACGTAGCGACCATCTGTACCGGACTGGCAGCCTCGATGGGGTCTGTCTTACTCGCCGCAGGCGAGAAAGGCAAACGTTCTATTCTGCCCCACGCCCGCGTCATGATCCACCAGCCAAGCGGCGGGATGCAAGGCCAGTTCTCCGACATGGAGATCAACTACCGCCTCATCAGCCAGTTGCGCGATGAGCTGTACACCATCTTGGCCGACCACACGGGCCAAACCTTTGAAGCCATCGAAAAAGACAGCGACCGCGACAACTGGATGACCGCCAAAGAAGCCGTTGCTTACGGTTTGGTAGACGAAGTACTCAGCCGCGAGAAAGCATAAGTTTAACTGTGCCAAAAGTTCGTACTTTCGCACCCCGAAGCCGCTCAGGGCCATCGACCGCTGGTAGATGTCTCGGAGCGGCTTCCTTTCTAATTTAAAAGAGAGGCCTCCCAACACCTATCAACGTGCGGTAGCAACTACAAGACTACCGGACGACGAGACTACATTACTACCAGACTAAACTACTATCCCCCATGATGCGAGGAAGAAGACAAGAAATTCACTGTTCCTTTTGCGGTCGTGATAAAGGCGAAGCCCTAGTACTCGTTGCTGGCTTGAGCTCTCACATCTGCGAAATCTGTGTGGAGCAGGCGCAAGAAATTGTCGCGGAAGAGCTTTACGGAGGGATGATGCCCGTTCCGCAAGATGCAGATTTTGACGAGCCGGTAAAGGAGTTTAAGCTGCCAAAGAACATTACTCCGCGAGACATTAAGAAGCACCTCGACCAGTACGTGATCGGTCAGCATCAAGCGAAGAAGATCATCTCCGTAGCAGTCTATAACCACTACAAACGCCTGATGCATCCGGCAGAGACTGACGACGAAGTGCAGATTGAGAAGAGTAACATCTTGCTCGTTGGCCGGACCGGTACGGGCAAGACTTTGCTGGCGAAAACCATCGCTAAGTTCTTGGATGTGCCTTTCTCCATCGTAGACGCTACCGTATTTACCCAAGCGGGATATGTGGGCGAAGACGTGGAGTCTATCCTCAGCCGCCTGTTGCAGGTGTGCAACTATGATGTGGCGAGCGCGGAGCGCGGTATTGTCTACATCGACGAGATGGACAAGGTTGCCCGCAAATCAGACAACCCAAGCATCACCCGCGACGTAAGCGGCGAAGGCGTGCAGCAAGCCATGTTGAAAATGTTGGAAGGCACCGACGTAATGGTGCCGCCCCAAGGCGGCCGCAAGCACCCAGAGCAGAAGCTCGTGAAACTGAACACCGAGAACATCCTCTTCATTTGTGGAGGAGCTTTTGACGGCATCGAGAAAGTGATTGCTCGGCGCATGAACAGCAAAGTGATCGGCTTCGGGAGCAACAAAGACCAGCGCATAGAGGAGGAAGACCTGCTTAAGTACGTGTCTCATAAAGACATCCGGCGCTTCGGAATGATTCCCGAACTGATCGGCCGTTTGCCAGTAGTGACCTACCTCAAGCCGCTTGACTTGGACGCGATGATGAGAATCCTCACCGAACCGAAGAACAGCCTGCTGAAACAGTACCAGCACCTCTTCCGGCTAGAAGGCATCAACCTTACTTTTGATCCCGACGTGATTGAGTACCTGGCGGAAACCGCCCTAGAGTACGAACTCGGTGCCCGTGGCCTTCGCTCCATCTGCGAAGCCGTGATGACCGACGCGATGTTCGAGATGCCGGGGATGAAAGACGTCAAACACTTCACCATCGACCGGGCTTACGCTACGTCTAAACTAGAAGGTGGAATGCTGGAGTTGTTGCGGGCGGCTTAACGTCCCGACGGTTGAACGTAGGTAGAGCCTAAGTGATTCATCAAGTTTGGGGGAAGAAAAGCGACAATTTGGTTTACGCCCATCCTGAACGCTGAATCCTGACGGCTAACTCCCCTACTCCACCGGCACATAAAGATCTCCTTTCAGGAGCCCTCGGCTGATGACGATCTTCTGTACCTCGCTGGTCCCTTCGTAGATCTGGGTGATTTTGGCGTCGCGCATCAGGCGCTCCACGTGGTACTCCTTCACGAAGCCGTAGCCGCCGTGTACCTGAACGGCCTCAACGGTATGCTTCATGGCTACGGAGCTGGCGAAGAGCTTCGCCATCGCTCCGGCTTGGTTGT
This sequence comes from uncultured Lewinella sp., assembly GCA_937949535.1. Lineage (GTDB taxonomy): Bacteria > Bacteroidota > Bacteroidia > Chitinophagales > Saprospiraceae > Neolewinella. The sequence goes on from CALEDI010000135.1 coordinate 21,008, forward strand.
AGTCTTTTCCTTCGTCTTTGAGCCATGCGGCACGGTAGACGAGCATTTTGGCGGCCTCGATGTCAGTTGCCATATCGGCCAACTTGAAGGCGATTGCCTGGTGGCGGCTGATGGGCTTACCGAACGCTTCGCGTTCTTTGCTGTACGCTGTTGCCAACTCGTAGGCTCCGCCAGCGATGCCGAGGGCTTGGGCCGCGATGCCGATGCGGCCGCCCGCCAAGGTTTTCATCGCAAATTTGAAGCCAAAGCCGTCGTCTCCGATGCGGTTTTCCTTCGGCACCTTCACGTCGGTATACATGATCGTGTGGGTGTCTGAACTACGGATGCCGAGTTTGTCTTCTTTGGCTCCTACCGTTACGCCTTCCCAGTCGGCTTCAACGATGAGGCAGTTGATGCCCCGGTGGCCTTTTTCGGCGTCGGTTTGGGCCATTACTAGGTGTACGCTGCTGCTGCCGCCGTTGGTGATCCAGTTTTTGGTACCGCTGAGGAGGTAGTGGTCGCCCATGTCTACCGCAATGGTGCGCTGGCTGGTGGCGTCGGAGCCCGCTTCTGGTTCGCTGAGGCAGAAGGCACCGATCCACTCGCCGGTAGCGAGTTTACGGAGGTATTTGTCTTTCTGCATCTCGGTGCCGTAGGCTTCTAGGCCGTAGCAAACCAAACTGTTGTTGACGGACATGATGACGGAGCAACTGTTGTCTACTTTAGAAATCTCCTCAAGCGCAATCACATAACTGAGCGCGTCCATACCGCCGCCGCCGTATTCGGGGCTTACCATCATGCCCATAAAACCAAGCTCGGCCATCTGGCGAACCTCGTCGGTTGGGTAGGTCATGTGCTTGTCGCGCTCAATTACGCCGGGTTTGAGGACGCGCTGGGCGAAGTCTCGGGCGGCTTCTTGTACGGCTAGTTGTTCTTCGTTTAGGGAGAAGTTCATGGCTTTCTAATTTGAGGCGAAGTTAGCGAATTTTCGCTATTCATTTTTTCACTAAAGTTGCAATCCGTTATGCTACGGTCAAAAAAATCTGCTGTTTTCTTACTTCACCCTGACGGTCAGTTCCGGTTCGGTAACGGACCTTTACCCCATGCAAGAACTACTAAAAGACCAACTCGGTCGTCTGCGCGTTCTCGGTTTTATCGAAGGGGTATCTTTTCTGCTCATCCTCTTCGTCACCATGCCGCTGAAATACTATTTCGACACACCTGGGCCTAATAAGGCCATCGGGATGGTCCACGGCGTGCTCTTCATTGGCTACTGCCTGATGGTGCTTACCGTCGGTATTGGCCGGGGCTGGAGCTGGGGTAAGATTGGCCTTGGCCTGCTGGCGTCTATCATTCCCTTCGGCACTTTCTGGGCCGATGTGAAGCTGTTTCGGGAGTAACACTAATGCCCGTGCTCGCTATGGTCTACTTCGGGTTGCGGCGCAATACGCCGCAAAAACTCGTCCATCCCAATCCGTTCGTTTAGCCTTCCACCCATAGTAGCGCCCACGCTCAGCGTGCGTTCGTACTGCACCATGCCGAGCCCTTTGGCGTAGATCTCGAAGCCGGAAAACTGGGGGCTGATGTCTCCGAGTTCTTGGTCGCGTTCGCTCACCTCTCCGGCAAGGTCGAAGACGAGGGCGGGGTAATCTTGGCCGAGCACTTTGATGATGGTATCTCCCCGGAAGGCACGGTTTAGGGAGACGTAGGTAGTTTTGCCTGCATCGGATGGGCTCACGAAACGAAGGCGGTAGCCGCTGGGCGAAGGGTCTGTGTCGTCGTTGAGGTAAAAAGGGAAGGCCTTATTGTACAGTAGCTCCGTAGCGATGGGGGTGGCTACGCCCGAGCTGTCGTTTTGTAGCAGCATCAGGTCGCGTATGTACGCGCCATCGTTTTCTACCTCTTGGCGGGTTTGCTGGCGGGGGCTGAAGTTGCCGTCGTATTGCGTAATGCTCAGGTACAGGGCCGTGTCTTGGTCAACGCCTAGATAGTAGGCAAATTCCTGTTCTGCGCTGGGCAATGTCCCGGTGTAATCGTAGATGTACACCATGCCTTCCTCCGCCAAATCACGAACGGGGAAATAGTAGTTCCGGATGTCTCGCGGAGCGGGATCACAGGAAAAGAAGCAGGCAAATAAGATAAAAAGGGCGAGGACGCGGGTGCAAGGGGAGGTCATAGTTAGATAGTTAGACAGTCAGAATCGGCACTCTCTGGCGAGGGACCAAATTTTAGCGACACTATTTTATTTTTTCGCGACGCCCGCTCACGAGTGAAGCAAGCATCAAGCATAGGGCAGCTACTGTTTGACCATCTGACTACATGACTACCTGACTCCTAATTAGCTACTTCAGAGAGAAATTTAATCCGAACCAGTTTAATCTCCTCAATCGTCACGTCTTCCTCTTTTAGCGTCTGGAAGGCGATGTCGGGATCATCCGTATCTGCCTGCATGAAGTACTCTACGGTCTCGTCTAGGCTGTACTCGTCTACTTCTTCTTCGATGTAGTAGTCGATGTTGAGCTTGGTGCCGGAATGCACGATAGAGACCATCTCTTCCATCAGTTCGTCCATACTGATTTGGTTGCCGGAGGCAATGTCTTCGAGCGGGATTTTGCGGTCTACAGCCTGAATGATGTTGACTTTCCGCTTCGACTTATTGGCCACCTGCTTCACAACAAAGTCGCTTGGGCGGTGGATGTCGTTCTCTTCTACGTACTTCTCAATCAACATCAAAAAGGGCGTACCGTAGCGCTTGGCTTTACCAATTGAGACACCGTTGATGTTCTTCATCTCCTCCAGCGTGATGGGGTAGCGGGTAGCCATTTCGTGGAGAGATGGGTCTTGGAAGATCACGAAGGGCGGGAGGTCCAGCCGTTTGGATTCCTTCTTTCGGAGGTCTTTGAGGGCCAGCAAGAGGGCCTTGTCTAGCACGACGGCGCGGGCATCGTCGGCCGCATCTTTCATGTCTGCCGCAAGCTCTTTCTCGAAATCGTGGTCGATGGGGATTTCGAAGCTCTTCGGCTTTTTGAGGAAGGCGTGCCCAGCGTCGGTCATCTTGATGGTGCCGTAGCTTTCGATGTCTTTGCGAACGAAGTTGTTGAGCAGCGCCTGGCGGAAGACGGAGCTCCACATCACCTCGTCTTCTCCTTTTCCGAAGCCGAAGCCGGCGCGGGAGACGAAGCGATAGTCTTTCATCTGCTTGGTCTCCTTACCGAGCACAAACTCAATGAGGGTCTTTAGCGGGTAGTTTTCGTCTAGTTCAATAACGGCTTTTAGGGCTGCAACTAATTTATCTTTCGCTTCGATGCGTTCCTTCGGGTGGCGGCAGTTGTCGCATTTTTTACCACAGTTCTTCTCGTCGTATTCTTCGCCGAAGTAGTGGAGTAGGAAGCGGCGGCGGCAAGCCGTAGTCTCGGAATACGCCATCACTTCTTGCATGAGTTGGGCTCCCATTTCGCGCTCCATCAGGGGCTTGTCGCGGAGGAATTTTTCCAACTTCAGGATGTCTTTGTAGGCGTAGAAGGCTACGCAGCTGCCGCCCATGCCGTCTCGGCCTGCGCGGCCAGTTTCTTGGTAGTAGTTCTCGATCGACTTCGGGATGTCGTAATGGATCACGAAGCGCACGTCGGGCTTGTCGATACCCATACCGAAAGCGATGGTGGCGCAGATCACGTCTACATCTTCCATCAAGAACTCGTCTTGGGTACGGGAGCGGGTTTTGGGGTCTAGGCCCGCGTGATAGGGTGCCGCTTTTACGCCGTTCACGCGGAGGGTTTCGGCGATTTCTTCGGCAGACTTTCGGCTTTGGACGTATACGATGCCGCTCTCTCCGGGCATCGTTTGTACAACCTGAATGATCTGCTTGAAGGTATATTCTTTTTTGCCCTTGGGGCGTACTTCGTAGTAGAGATTGTCTCGGTTGAAGCTAGATACGAAGGTTGCGTGGTCGTCTCCCATTCGGAGGTTCTTCACGATGTCTGACTGCACCTTGGGGGTCGCCGTTGCCGTCAGGGCGATGATGGGTATCTGGTGTCCGATCTCATCGAGCATTTCGCGGATGCGGCGGTACTCTGGGCGGAAGTCGTGGCCCCATTCCGAAATACAGTGTGCTTCATCAATGGCGACGAAAGAGATGTTGGAGGCCCGGAAAAATTCGATGTTCTCCTCTTTCGTCAGTGTCTCAGGCGCTACGAAGAGCAGTTTGGTTTGCCCGCTCGTGATGTCCTCTTTCACTTGGCGCATTTGCGTTTTGGAGAGGGAGGAATTGAGGAAGTGCGCTACGGCATCGTTTGTTCCGTAGGAGCGGATACTGTCTACTTGGTTTTTCATCAGCGCGATGAGGGGAGAAATCACCAAGGCGCAGCCGTCCATCATTAAGCCGGGAAGTTGATAGCAAAGGCTTTTCCCGCCTCCGGTGGGCATGATCACGAAAGTGTCTCGGCCTTCAAATAAGGCCTCAATAATGGCTTTTTGGTTTCCTTTGAAGGAATCGAAACCAAAGTGGTCAAACAATGCTTGTTCGAGGTGATTGGTTACTGGTTTTGCAGTCATTTTATATTCGCTTTGCTCCGAATTTTATCTACGCCAACTGTACCGTTAGAGACTTCCCTTAAACTTAGGGAATTGCCACAAAACAGTACCGGCTTGTTTTTAAACTCAGGGGGATACCTTTGCGGCATCTCCGGATGAAAGATTTTGTTAAGCTATTAAAAAGGCAAAGTATAGGCGAATCTGGAATCGTCGGAAGACGATCCTTGCTGTTAAATTAGGGGTTTAAAGCGAAAGTTTCTCTAACATCGACCACGAAAACTTAACGAAGTCATCACTCACAAGGCATCAGCCTCGCAACGAGCGCCCAAAAATACACTTTTACGTGAAAAATACAAGCCAGATCATCAGAGTTGCGCGTAATACGCTACAAATTGAGGCACAAACCTTGCTTTCATTGGTAGATACCATTGGCGAAGACTTCGTAAACTGTGTAAATGCAGTACAAAAATCTTCTGGCCGGTTGGTTGTAAGTGGAATCGGTAAAACGGCCATCGTAGCAAAAAAAATTGTTGCTACCCTAAACTCTACCGGTACGCCAGCGCTCTTTTTACACGCCGCAGACGCGATCCACGGAGACATCGGCATGGTGCGGCCAGAAGACGTCGTGCTCTGCCTCAGTAAAAGCGGAGAGACCGCCGAGTTAAAAATGCTCGCCCTACTCGTTCGCCAATCCGGCAATCCATTGATCACGATGGTGAGCCGAAAAGACTGCAGCCTCGCCCAATTGGCCGACCACGTTCTACTCACTCCCGTAGCCCGCGAAGCAGACCCCAACGACCTCGCCCCAACAGCAAGCACCACCGCACAAATGGCCATGGGCGATGCCCTAGCAACCGCCCTGCTCGCCCTGCGCGGATTTGCCCCCGAAGACTTTGCCCGCTTCCACCCCGGCGGCTCCCTGGGCAAACAGCTATACCTAAGGGTTTCCGACCTGTACGCCAACAACCCAATGCCCGCCGTAGATACCGATAGCCCCCTACGAGAAATCCTGTTGGAAATGACCAGCAAACGACTTGGCGCTACCGCCGTCCTATTCCCCGGCTCCCGCCTCTTAGCCGGCATCATCACCGACGGAGACCTCCGCCGAATGCTCACCGGCAACCCCGACCTAGAAGTCCTTACCGCAGCCGAAATCATGTCTACCAACCCCAAAACCATAGACCACGATACCCTAGCCATCAAGGCCCTAGAAAAACTGCGCACCAACAACATCAGCCAACTCGTAGTAACCGGCCAAGCAGGGGAATACTTGGGCTTCGTGCATTTACATGACCTGATTCGGGAAGGGTTGGTTTAGGTACCGCTTTGGGCAGCTATTGTCTGGCTCAAAACATTAAGGGAGAAATAACAGCTCCCTTAACGCAATTTAACAGCCCTTACGCAATTCAGCCACCAACTTTGCCGCTACTGAGGAACCCGATTCAATAAGTGTCCGGTTTGCAGTTTGCCATCGCGGCACTGCGCTTCAACCAGAACATTTATTAAACCGGCATTCCTTAACCCAGACAGACTGACTAACCCCCACATCCCTTTATATCATGACACGCTTTTCCTTTTCTCTCCTTTCCTTCCTGTTTTTATTCTCCGCCACTGCTTTTGCCCAGATCGAGTTCGGTCTCAAGGCTGGCCTAGGCACCGAAGCCCTACAGGAAGAAAACTTCGACCTCTCCCGCAGTGGGCGAGAAGACTTGGCCTTGGCCCTCAGCGATGCCTCTTACGGCTTCCAGTTCGGTGCCATGCTCCGGGTACCCTTTTCTGACGGCTTCGGGCTACAAACAGAAGTTACGCTCAATACGGCAACCAACGAGTTCCGTTTTGATGACCCCAGCCAGCCCGGAACGCAAATCTTCCGCGAACGCTACACCAACATTCAAGTTCCGATGTTGGCCAGCTGGAAGCTGGCTTTCCTCCGCCTAAACATTGGCCCCGTTGGCCACTTCAAGGTAGACAGTACCAGCGACTTGGTAGACGCCGACGGGCTAGAACGCGCCTTCGACTCCTTCAACCTAGGCTACGCCCTAGGCGGAGCTATTGACATTGGCCAACTCACTTTCGACGTTCGCTACGACGGCAATTTCGCCCGCTACGGCGAAGACTTCGCCATCGCCGGTGAAACCTTTAGGGTAGACCAAGCGGCTAAGCGTTGGATTGGCTCAATCGCCTACCGGTTCTAGACGGCCGATCATCCCACTTCCCCGAAATAAAAAATCGGGCAAAAGCTTACGCTTTTGCCCGATTTTTTATTTCGGGGAAGTGTCGGGGTTTTCCTAGAAATCCTTCAGCTTGCGCTTGGTAGCTTCGATCTTCTCAATCTGAGCTTCAATCTCGGAGCCTTTACTGTCCTGCTCACCGAGGTTTCTTTCGATGTTGGCCTTGGCCTCTTCGATGGCCTTCTCGGCGTCAGCGATGTCCTTCTCAAAGCCATCCTTGGCTTTACGGATCTTGTCGAGTTCTTTTTCGAGGTTCTTGAGTTCTTTCTCTTGCTCTTTGAGCTCGAGTTCGATCTGGGCGCGGCTTACCGCTAGGGCAAAACGCATGAGCATCTTTTCGGCTTCTACGTAACGAGCACTGCCGAGTTCGGGGCTCACGTAGCCATCTGTGGTTGCGATCCAGACCATCAACTCCGAGCCTCCACCGGAAGTCCGAACGCTGCTGTACATATCTACCTTCCCGCCCGTGCTTACGCCGGGGATGGAAAAGTTGAGCGACTCCAGTTCGCCTTTGGTTTTCTTGACCTTCCTGGTCTTCACTTTGTAGTTTTCCTTTAGCCAGTCTGGCCAGAGGTTCCCGACTAGTTTTTCCTCAGCGGTAGGGAGTTCCAGGATCATGGCGTCGTTGTCACCACGGCTCATGTTCATGCGCTGGCTGGTCACCTGAGCGGTTAGCACCTCGCTACCGGCAAAGACGAGTAGGACGAGGAAAGAAAGGGAAAAAATAAAATCCTTCAATTTCATAATAGGTTGGTTTAAATTCGGATACCTAGTCTGTTTTTAGACGGGTATAGATAAGACGGTTCAAAAGTAATACGTCACTAAGATAGGTAAAGTTGGTGTCTTAAAAGACCACCTTCATGTATACCCTGACGGGCTCTTCTCCTTGCACGACTTCCCAAACGGAGGTTTGCACCAAGGTTTGGCCGATGTAGTCCATCGTAGCGCGGGTTGGTCGCCCACGAAACTCAAAGTCGGTTAGGGTACCATCTGTATTAACGATGAAGCTGAACTTCACTTTTCCTTCGGAGACATCGGCGGGGCGTCCGGCTTCAATACGTTTGCGGAGCGCGCCGTAGCCTTCTAGTGGGGCGGCGTAGCCCGGTTTATTGTCTAGTATGATGACCGAACTAGCCCCATTTTGGTTGATGCGAGAGCTGTTGTCTGGTTGCCATTCTTTACGGTCTAGGCTTACTTGAAGGCTTTCTTGGAAGCCCCGGAAGTCAATCGTTTCGTTTTCGTAGTCGGGGTGGCTTACCTCGATGCGGGTGGTGGTAGCATCGGCGGGGAGGCGGAAGTAGCCGCTGCTGTCGGTTCGTTCTCCGATGGGTTGCCCGGGCAGGCGAACGAGCGCATTGAGGATGGGGACGCCGTTTTCGTTCGTGATGCGCCCTTCTAGTTTGCCGCCTTCGCTTTGGCTGTCGTCTTCGGCGATGTCGGCCATGTCGACGCTCTCCTCAAACCGTTCGGTGGGTTGGCTTGCGGCAACGGAAGGCGTTGGTGTTG
>CALEDI010000136.1 GCA_937949535.1 uncultured Lewinella sp.
AAAACAAATGTTGTCTTGACAAATTTATTTTCTATCCTAAACCAAACCACTATACATTGACGCTGATTAAGTGGCCATTACGCTAAAACGCGTAGCGTTTTCACAAGTCCCTCCCCCGTGGGGAGGGATTTAGGGAGGGGGTTTTAGTCGATGTATAGCGGTTTGGTCCTAAACTTTTAACCTCTCTTTGCACCCGCGTTTGCGCCGCTTGATTGGACTGGCAACGAATAAGCGCGAAATGCAAACCAAGCCTAGGCCCCAACAGCACAGCAAGCACTGTTAGACTATCTGGCTGTTTGACTACCTGACTATCTGACTACCTCCCTATCTTGCATCCTATGACCGCTAAAATCGGACTGGAAGACGTACGCATCCACGCCCCCCACGGCTTCTTTGAGGAGGAGCACCTGATGGGCAATGAGTTCAGCATCGACGTAGAAGTGGAGGCCAGCATCGCGGGTGCTGCCCAAAACGACGACCTCGGCGGAACAGTCAATTACGCTACCATCTATTACCTCATCCAGGCAGAAATGAAGAAGCCCACCCAGTTGCTGGAAGCACTCGCTTACCGGATGGGGAACCGCATCTTGAACCAGTTTGACAGCGTAAGCTCCGTAAAACTGCGCCTACGCAAGCTCAATCCTCCCCTAGGCGGAAAGGTCGGCGCAGCCGTAGTGGAGGTCAGCCTAGACGCCTCTTCGGCCGGAGGCTACGGCGCTCCGACATCACTAGGCCAAGGCGCTTACAACGACCCCAGCGGCTTTGATGATGAAGACCGGTTTGGCGGAGGCCCCGTTGGCGGCGGATTTGGCGGCGGAGGCGGCTTTGCCGGAGGAGGAATCTCCGACTTCATTAAAAAAACACTCCCTCCACCCCCAGTTCTCGCTTTCGACGAAGCAGACTTCCCCCCACCAGACGACGAAGAATGGGACGACGACGAAGACTGGGAAGACGACGGACAAGAATACGACATCCCCGAAGCCGGAGAAATGGCCGACGACGAAGCGTACGATGATGAAGAATGGGACGACGACGAAGACTGGGGAGACGGAATGGGCTTTGATGGCCTTGATATAGATGACTTATGATGCGCCCGACCTCAACTATTAACGATTTGAAGTGCGTAATTTTACCTTCCCATGCGTTATAAAGCAAACCAACATCCCCCCCTAATTATGCGCAAGCTAGTTTTTCTACTATTCCCGATCTTGTTTTTTGGCTGCACGCCCCAACAAATCAACGACACCCTCAACACCGTTTTGAGCGGTACCAGTGGCCTTTCCTCCGACCAGATCGGTAACGGCCTCAAAGAAGCCCTCCGAATCGGCGCCCAAGCCGGCGCCAACGAGCTCTCCGCTCCCGGAGGCTACTTCGACGATCTCGCCTACCGCATCCTCCTACCAGAGGAAGTCCGGAAAGTAACCGACCGCCTTCAAGGCGTGCCCGGTTTTGCAAACCTAGAGGAGGTCATCATCAAAAAAATCAACCAAGGAGCCGAGGACGCCGCCCAAAAAGCCGCCCCCATCTTCGTCAGTGCCATCAAACAGATGACTATCCAAGACGCTCTAGGCATCCTGAAAGGAGACCGCAACGCCGCCACGCAGTACCTACAACGCACCACGTCGCAGAACCTCTACAACGAGTTCAGTCCCGTAATTTCCACCTCGCTGGACAAATTCGACGCTCAAAAAATATGGGAAGACGCGGCCAACGCCTACAACAACTTCCCCCTCACCCGCCAACCCGTAAACACGAACCTGGCTGATCACGTAACCCAGAAAGCGCTCGAAGGCCTTTTCAGCAAGGTGGCGGTCAAGGAAGAAGACATTCGCCAGAACGTAAGCTCGCGTACCTCCGAACTACTCCGTAAGGTATTCGCCCTACAAGACGGAGAGTAGGTTTGTAGTGTAGTAATGTAATTGCTGCCACACACGTCACAGCGGCAGCAACTACATTACTACCGCACTACACTACTACATTACTAACCCCCCACCCCAAGCGTCTAGAACAAATTTCCCACAAGACGCTAACCTTAAAAGAACTATCCTAATGAGACTAGAAGGAAGAGAAGGCAGCAAAAATGTAGATGACCGCCGTGGCCGCCGAGGCCGCCTGAGCGGAGGCACCAAAACTGCTGGCGGCATTGGCCTGGGCGGCCTCATCATCGTGATCATCATTATGCTTATGGGCGGAGACCCATCAGAGTATTTGGGCGCAGCCAACAGCGGCGCAGCAGCCCCCGTACCCCGCACCGCACCGGCTAAGAGCCTAGAGGAAGACGACCCCAATTTCCGCATCGTTTCCGTCACTTTGAAGGAGAACGAGAAGATCTGGAACGAAATCTTTCCCCAGCTTTACGGCCGCCCATACAAAGAGCCTGTTCTTGTTGTCTTCGAAGGCGAAGACCGTTCTGCGTGTGGCTTCGCCAGCGCGGCCACCGGGCCGTTCTACTGCCCAGCAGACCAGAAAGTTTACATCGATCTGCAATTTGCTGACCTGATGCGCAAGCGTTTCCGCGCACCCGGAGACTTTGCCTTGGCCTACGTTGTGGCCCATGAAGTAGGCCACCACATTCAAAACCTGTTGGGCTACAGCCAGCAGGTTAGCCAAGCGCGCCGCCGAAGCAGTGAAAAACAGGCGAATGCCATGTCGGTACGCCTGGAGTTGCAAGCCGATTACTTGGCGGGCGTTTGGGCGCACTACGCAGACTCGGCCTCTAAGCTCTTGGAAGCGGGAGATGTTCGGGAAGCACTTGTTGCGGCATCCGCCATCGGTGATGATGCGATCCAGAAACAGAGCCAGGGCTACGTTGTGCCAGACAGCTTTACCCACGGCTCGTCTGAGCAACGGGTGAAGTACTTCAACGCAGGCTACCAGAGTGGCGATGCTAAGAAAGAGACACTAGACTACTTCTTCTCGGCCCGCGAACTCTAGCCCAGCCCTGTGTAAAACCATTGCAGGCACTCCAACGGTTTAACCAAATTGTTATTTAAAGATAGGCGTTCAGCGACCAGAATTCAGGCGGCCAAATGTAACAGCGGCAGCCTGAACCCTGGTCGCTGAACGCTTATCTTTTATAACATTGAGTGGTATAACTGTACCCTAATCACTTTTCTATTTTTGGTCTATTCCCTTCCAGCGCGTATGCATTGTTGCTAGTAGGTCTTCGCCGCGCTGTAAGGCGTGATCGAAATGGTTGGGAGGTAACTCAAAATTGCCAGCAACGGCTTCGATTTGATCGCCGTAGCGCGCTTCTCGGTGGTACATGATGTCTGCTGAAACGGGGAGCTGGGCCGTCAGGCGTTTGTGCCCTAGGGGCTCCAGCATCAACTCAGGAAACACGGGGTTGGTGAGGTGGTCGTTGAAATCCAACTGGCTAAAGGCCACTTCAAAGCTTTTGCTTAGGTGGGCTTGAACGGGCGGCCGAATTTTATTTACGGGCCGATCAAGGTGCGCGGCCGCAGGTGCAAGGTCGGTTTCAAGTGCGGCTATTTCCGTAGGGATCGGTTTCAGCCTGCGGGTGGCAACATCCATCAGGAGCCACTGGGTTGCGGCGCTGATGATGGTTTTCCCTTGGCCATCAATGAGGTGAAAATCCCTGAAAGTCTGTAGCCTTCGGGCGAAGCCAGTCGGAGCGGTAACCACCGCAAGCTCCTCCCCAAGCACCGGCCATCTGGAGGCTTCAATCCGTTGCCTACGGAGTACCCAAGATAGGCCGTACGCTTCAATGAGTTCCGGGCTGGAGATCTTGAGCCGGACGGTATTGCGCATTGCTGCTTCCTGCAACATCCGGATGAGGTGCGGAAGGCTCAGGAAACCGTGAGGGCCAATGGTGGAAGACGCAACCTTGAAATTGATTACGTCGTGTAGAGGAGATTGGGTAATTGAGTTGGTTAAAATTTTGTATTTTTGTTTTAAATATTTACAAAATGTCTAAAAATGTTCCCTTGAGGCCTCTACGTCGGCCGGTTTTCATTGCAGATTTTGCGCCATCTACAGCAGCCCCAGCTGAAGAGCAGGCTCCGAATGTTGTTGCTTTCTTGGAACAAGACGAACGAAAAGAGGGCTTAAGATACAATTTCCCTGAGAAGGGAGATGGGGTAAAAGGTGGCGTTTCGGATGGGTATTGTTTTCGGACTGTTTTTGCTGCGGGGCGTCTTGAACGGACTTATGAGATGGTTTTGGCTTTTCTGGAAGAAGAAGGCTACGGCGGGTTACCTTTTCCTAAAGATGCCGAGGAGTTGCGCTTGTTTCGGCAGCCCCCGAAGTTGAGGCATCAATTGTCGTTATTTGGAGACAATGGTTATGTTCACAACCCAGTAAAAATCCTTTTTCCCGTGCCTGCGGGCCACCGAGGGGCACTTGTAGTTGAGCTTTACGATGAAGCCTGTTCGGACCACTTAGTGCGCTTTTATCGACTAAAATGAGAGACGGATAGGCCCAAATAGGAGAAAAAACGGGTAAAATTGCATTGTTAGTGCCTAATATTGGTACTTTTCCAATACAAACCCCTAAAATTGTATTTTCTTAGAATGTTTACTGAACAAACCAACCTCAAAAACGGTACAACATTTTACAAATACAAACACAGTCCTTTTAATCGGGATCACTCACAAACCAAACTTCAACTTACGTCAAATTCAGCTAGAATGTTAAAGCACTTTCTTCTTGTAGTTGCGATGTTTACTTGCATCTCTCTCTACAGCCAAAAAACACAATTCCCTTGGGAATTCGGCTTCCAAGCCGGTTTATCTTCTCTTCAGGGCGATATGGTCGTTAGCGACATCGCTCCACTCAATCAGCCGAGCCTCCATGCGGGTGCGATGGTTCGCCGCCGCTTAGGAGGCATGCTTGCCCTGCGCGCGCACCTCATGTTTGGTGGTTTGAATAGCGATGATGCTAAAAGCGATGATGCTACACGGGTAGCACGCGGAGCTAGCTCCAGCACTTCTGTGATCGAACCAGGCTTGGTGCTCGAATTTGAGCCATTTGCAGCTAAGCGCTTTGAAGGCGGCGTCTTCAAAAAAGCACTTTCTCCTTACCTCTCGGCGGGTGTCGCTTATGGTATTTGGGGCGATGTTGATACCGATTTCGGTTCAGAAGCTGGTACTACTCTAGCGGCTACTGACGCTGCAGCAGACGCAGACGATAGCGGTGGGGTTGTTTTCCCAATCGGAGGTGGACTTAAGTACTACCTCTCACCCAAATCTTCCCTAGGCCTTGATTTGAGCTACCGCATTACTGGAGACGATCTAATTGACGGTTTCAGCGAAGCTGGCAACCCCGAAAAAAACGATACCTATGTGTTCACGGCCCTAACCTTTGCCACTGGCTTCGGTAAGCCCGATACAGACAAAGACGGCCTCTACGACGAAGAAGACGCTTGCCCCACCGAAGCTGGCCCCCTCAACACGATGGGTTGCCCAGACACGGACAGCGACGGTATCGCAGACAAAGATGACGACTGCCCAGAGGTAGCCGGACTTGCCAACTTCGGCGGTTGCCCAGACGGCGACGGCGACGGCGTTCGTGACATCGACGACGTCTGCCCAACCGAAGCTGGCGTTAAGGCCCTCGGCGGTTGCCCAGACGGCGACGGCGACGGCATTGCTGACAAAGACGATAAGTGCCCAACCGAAGCAGGTATTGCTTCCCTTATGGGTTGCCCAGACGGTGACGGCGACGGTATCGCAGACGGCGACGACGATTGCCCCGCAGAAGCAGGTACTGCCGCCAACGGCGGATGCCCCGATAGTGATGGTGACGGTATCATCGACAAAAACGACGAGTGCCCAGACGAGGCTGGTGTTGCTGAGCGCAACGGCTGCCCACTACCTAAGGACCGCGCCGAAACTCTTGCTGAGCGCGTAACCCGCTACTCTGAAATGCTGGACACCGACAACGACGGAATGTCTGACTTCGAGCACGTAAGCGTTGATTCCCTAAACGGTACCATCAGCATCGATCGCATTTACTTCCCAACCAACAACAGCCGCCTGAACCGCCCTGATCGTATGATTCTTGAAGAAATCGACCGTTTCTTAGCCCTCCCAGGAGCAAGCGAGTTCAGCATTCGCTACGAAGGCCACGCCGACCGTCGCTCTTCTGATGAGTACAACCAAGCACTATCTGAACGCCGCTCTGCTGCTGCGGAAGAGTACAGCATCGACAAAGGAGCTACTCCGTCTAAGCTTAGTACTATCGGCTTCGGTGAGCAGCGCCCTCTAGGGGAAAAGCTACGCGAAAACCGCGTAGTCGTTCCTGTTGCTTCTGAGCCCACTCGCATGGTTAAGGTGAACTAAACTTGACCTTTTCAAACCTGTAAAAAGGCTGCTTCCCCAACAATGGGGAAGCAGCCTTTTTTTATGCCAACCAACCATTGCTCTCTGAGAAACTACCGCTGGTCTCGTTTTGCCTGAACAGCAATACAAGCGAAGCAAATCAGCTCAGCTATTAGAGAGAAGTACCAAAGAATGACAATTTTCACCTCAAACTAAAAATATCTAGGCTATTCCTTTGAAAGTACTACGGAAAAATGCACTTTTGTAACCCTGTTTGTGTTATAAGTAGCTGAAATAACAGGCTTTACGTCAATACTTACTATTTAATAGGTTTCTTCAAAGGCCAACATCCGTTTTTCGGGTAAAGGTCTTCTTCCGGCCAAACTATGATTTACTCATAGGCATACTGGTAGGCTGGGTAGTATTGTACGTGAAGGGTTGATTTTTTTATCGTCAGGGAGTAAAGCACTTAAGGGTATGTCAGAGTACAAAATTATTATCGCGGGACAACTGGAATTCGGCTCGGAACGTGTTTTCAACCAAGTGTTGGAGCAGTACACGCACCGTATGGAGCACTACTACAAGAACGACATCTTGTTGAAGCCGGAAGACTTCTTTAAGCCAGAAGAACTAACGCTTGACGTACCACGCACCGTAGTTATTGGCTCCGAAAGAGACTGGTTGAATACGTTCAACTTACTTGAGCGGGTCGTTTCCTTCAGCATGGCCGGTAGCATCAATATGTGGCGGCTCAGGGCTGGTAGCATCATGGATCACCATGTACTCGAACCTCACAGCGACCGGACTACCGTCCAACTCTTCAACCGAGGGCGCCAGTTGGTAGACCAAAAAGACAAAGAACAGGAAGCACTGGCCATGATGACCAAGGTAGTTGGTCGTTTTGAACGCCACGCCCAAGCTTATGAGCGCCGAGGGTTCGTGAACCTGCGTTTGCGCAACATCGACGACGCAGTCTATGATTACAACAAAAGCTTGAGTATAAACCCTTCAATGCCAGAGAGCCACTACGGCCGAGGTATTGCTTTTTCCCGCAAAGAAATGTGGACGGAAGCAGCCGCAGACTTTGAAGCCGTAACCAAGAACAGTATTCCGCACCAAGCCATATACTGGATGGCCCAAGTTGCCCTCGGTGATGCTTTCTTAAAACTAGACCAGCCTGCTGAAGCTTTGCGGGTATTCAATATGTTCTCTAAGCGCAAGCAGCGCATTGCTAGCTTAGACCGCTACAACCGGAGGGTCAACAACATCTTTGGTAAGCTTCTTGTAGGGGCAGGGCGAGCAGGTGATGCCGTCTTTGCATTCGAGCGTTCGCTCGCTGGAGTAGACGACGCCAAAGCCCCGTCGAAGAACGAGGTACACTACGAACTAGGCCGCGCCTACGAAGCCAAGGGCCAGATGGACAAAGCCGTCGAGCAATGGAAACTGGCCGGAGACTTCCCCGCCGCGCAGCAAGCACTCAAAGACGCTTCCGTAGGAGCGTAACCAGATCAGAGGGGCTACTCCCGCTCCTAAGAGAATAACAAGCACCAACAGAACGGCGTTAACTTGGTACAACCAAACTTGTACCCATTGGCTTACCTGCGTGCTCTTCTACTATTCCTGCCCTTGTTTATGCTTGCCTCCTGCGCTACCGCGCAGCCAGGAAAGAGCAACAGCACCCCATCGCTCAAAAAAAAAGAGCAACGTTTACTAGCGGAAGCTCAGTCGGCACTTGACTTGGGGAAATTCCTAGAAGCCAGAACACAACTAGATAAACTGATTGCGGGCAACTCTAATTTGTCGCGCTTGTACTACCTGCGGTCGCTTACCTTCAAAGGAACAGGAGACTTCAGCTCTGCCATTAAGGACGTTAAAGCAGGAATGGCCAATACCGCCAACGGAGACGCAAAGGCATACCGAGAACTAGGCGAACTGTACGGCAAAAACGGACAGTTTGTAGAAGCCGTGACGGCCCTTAAAGCCTACGCTACTTCTGCTTACGTAGCCAGTAAAAGTACCCGCAAGGCAAAAGCCGAAGCCCTGTTGGCAAAGGCCCAAGCGGCCAAAGACTTGGCCGCAAACCCAGTTCCTTTTGCGCCCGTACCAGTACCCGGAAACATAAACACGCCGGAAAACATGGAGTATTTCCCCAGCCTTAGCCCAAATGGCCGTAGCATGATCCTGACGCGAAGGGTAAACGGAGAACAAGAAGATTTTTACCTGAGTGAAAAACTGGACGATGAAACTTGGGCTACCCCCAAGCCACTCGATGGCGTAAACACTGCGTTCAACGAAGGAGCGCAAAGCATTACCGCAGACGGCAACTACTTAGTCTTCACCGCCTGCGATAGGCCAGACGGCGTAGGAAGCTGTGACCTCTACTATTCCGAAAGGAACGAACAAGGCAACTGGACAAAAGCC
The DNA here is from genome assembly GCA_937949535.1 of uncultured Lewinella sp. Taxonomy (GTDB): domain Bacteria; phylum Bacteroidota; class Bacteroidia; order Chitinophagales; family Saprospiraceae; genus Neolewinella. The sequence goes on from CALEDI010000136.1 coordinate 8,703, forward strand.
CGCAACCTAGGCCCAGAAGTAAATACCCGAGACTACGAGGCCCAGCCGAGCATCTCGGCCGACGGAGCGTTGTTGTTCTTTGCGAGCCGAAGACCGGGAGGCTTGGGCGGAGCAGACATTTACCTCTGCGGCCGCTTACCGTCTGGCAAATGGTCGCGGCCCGTAAACCTCGGCGCAACCGTAAACACCAAAGGCAACGAACAATACCCATTTTGGGCACCAGACGGCACAACGCTTTACTTCACCAGCAACGAGCACCCAGGGCTAGGGGGAGACGACCTTTTCCGCTCCGAGGTTAGCCCCGAAAACAAATGGCTAGAACCAATCAATCTCGGCTACCCGATCAATACCACCGCCGACGAAACGAACCTTTTTGTGGCCCTGAACGGAAGCACCGCCTACTTCAGTAAAGGAGCGCGGAACCCCGAAACGGGAAAAATAGACGTAGACATCTACCAGTTTGAGCTGCCCGAGCGCTTGCGGCCCGCTCCTTCAACTTACGTAAAGGCTACCGTAACGGATGCGCAGACAGGCCGCCCGCTCGTAGCTACCATCCGGCTCAGAAGCCTAGACCAAACCGCCCCGCCTACGAGCCGACAAACCGGCAAGTCTGGCAGTTTTTTGGCTGTTTTGCCTGCGGGCAAAGACTACGCCTTCACGGTAGACCTAGCGGGGTACCTCTTTTACTCAGACCGGTTCTCGTTGGCTGAAGGCTTGAGGCAAGAAGGGCCTTACAGCCTAGAGATCGCGTTGCAACCCATCCAAGAAGAAACGCCCATCGCAAGCAGCCGGGCCGAAGCCGACGGAGCAATCGCTTTTCGTAACGTCCTCTTCTCCAGCGGAAGCGCGGAGCTCTTGCCCGTTTCCGGTGATGAGCTAGACCGGCTAGTCGAACTGCTCAACAAAGTGCCCGAGTACGCCGTGGAAATCGTAGGCCATACCGATGATGTTGGGGAAGACGAGGCCAACCTACTACTAAGCCAGCAACGTGCAGAGTCTGTAAAAAGCTACCTCAAAGCACAAGGTGTTGCGGCAGAACGAATTACTACCCGAGGAGACGGCGAAACAAGTCCTATTGCTGCCAACGATACCGAAGAGGGTAGGGCGCGAAACCGACGCACTACGTTTAGGTTGGTTGAATAGAGCGCTTGCCGCCTCACCAAACAACCGAACAAGTGAGGTGACGATTAGACCTGATTGGGATGCTATTAGAAGTTTACTTACCTCTCCAACACCAATAACTCATATTCCATGCAATTAAATCCAACGCTTCGGTTCGGATTGTCGACTTCCGTGAAGCTATCCATTGCTTTCACCATAGCAAACTTTGTCTTGTATTTCCTCCGGAAGTTAGATGTTGTGGAAGGGACGATAGTTGAGAAAAACATATTTGTCGTTGTCATATCATTAGCTCTTTACTACGGAATTTCGATCGCTTGGGGTGTTTTGCTGATGACTATTAAGTCATTCATGCCAAAGAGAAAGTTTTCGCCATACATCTGTGCTGCTCTTTTCTTATTATGGGGTGTTATACTCCTTTTGTTGATGAATAGTCAGGATAGCTATCTAGATGATTATTATTCCCGAGAATATTTCCATAAGAAGCTATTAACTCCTATTATTCGGATGTCAGGAGTAGGGCTTCTGTATTTTTTGGTTGATGTTTCTGGGGTAGTCGATAAAATTAGTTTTCAACTTTTCCATAAACCATAACCCCACCCAAAACCTTCCTCGCACCTGCGGCCGCGCCCTAAAAAGCCCTAGAATGCGCCTATCTTTGCGCAATGGATGATATAACCATGGAAGTCTCTACGCCCAAGCCTAAAAAGTGGTGGGCCCTGCTGCTAAGCGGCGTTTTTCACCCGCTTTTGGTCCCCACTTACATGTTTGCTTTGCTGATGTTGGTAAACCCATTCCTATTCGGCACAAATGGTTTTGGGGAGAAACGCGCCCTGCTCACGCTGTTGATGATGGTGTTGTATACCGCCGTGATACCGATGATTTCTGTACTACTGATGGTGGCCCTAAACATGGTGAACAGCGTGATGATGGAAGAACGAACCGAACGGATTGGGCCGCTCTTGCTGGTGATGGTGCTCTACTTTTGGGTGTACTACAACCTCAGCAACAACAACGACGTACCGACCATATTCTCCACCTTCTTGCTTGGGGTCGTGATCGCGCTTTCGCTTGCGTTCGTGGTTAATGTCCTAGACAAAATCAGTCTGCATGCCGTCGGGATGGGAGGCTTAGTCGGGATGCTGATGATTACGATGGGCCTGTTTGGGGCCAACGGCATCGAACTTGGAGACTACACCTTTAGCCTAGGTATACTCCTGATTGTGGGGGTCTTGGTTGCCGGGCTAGTTGGTACGGCACGGTTGGCACTGGGCGCACACGACACCGTACAGCTGTACACCGGGTACTTGGTCGGTTTTTTGGCCCAGTTGGTAGCATTGAAATTTTACTTCTAGTTCGCTCCTATCTAAGCACCAACCGAGATTGGGCCTACTTTCCCATCCCTAAGAAGTGACAATTTGGTTGGCAAGCATTTATCTTTAACAAAACAAACCCCGCCGCAAGCTGGCGAAACGCAATGGAAAAAATAGCCGAATCGGAACGAATTATTGGGCATTATCGGGGAGCTGAAGCAGGGCCACTGGTAGTGGCCATCGGTGGAATCCACGGAAACGAACCTGCGGGCGTACGTGCCTTAGAGCGTTTGTTTGAAATGCTGGAAGACGAGCCACGGATAAACCCCGGCTTCAACTTCAAGGGAGACTTCCTAGCCCTACGCGGCAACCTAGAAGCCCTGGCGCAGGGCAAGCGCTTCATCGATGTAGACCTGAACAGGATCTGGCGCCCATTAGGCTCGCGCCCAGAACAGTTCTCCACGTCTGAAGACCGCGAGCTTCACGAACTACTGGCCGCCATCGAGACGGCCGTAGAGGAAGCCCCGCTGAGCGAATTGGTGCTCTTAGACATCCATACCACCACGGCCGAAGGCGGTATTTTTGCCATCACGGGAGATGATGCGCCGAGCCTGAGCTTGGCCGCCGAAATGTCGGTACCCGTAATCAAAGGGATGTTGAGCGGCCTACAGGGCACAACACTGCACTACTTCCGGGGCGATCATTTTACGACCAATTTGCCCGCCAGAGCGATTTCCTTCGAGGCTGGGCACCACCAAGATCCACTCTCGGTAGACCTCGCGCTGGCCGCCACCATCAATCTACTGCGCGCCCTTGGCTGCGTAAAGAACGAAGACGTGAGCAGCTACCACGATGAACGCCTGCGGCAAAACTCCGCCAACCTGCCTCGGCTAACCGAGCTGGCCTACGTCCATAAAATCACGCACGGCGGCGGAGATGGATTCCGAATGAACGCCGGTTATAAAAACTTCCAACCCATCCGTAAGGGTGAGCTGTTGGCAACGGATAAAAACGGAAACGTCGCCGCTCCGCTCGATGGTTACATCCTCATGCCGCTGTACCAAGACCAAGGAGATGAGGGCTTTTTTGTGGTCAGAGATTACCAGTTCCCGCTAGCGTATTGAGCCAGCCCAACTGTTTTGAATTGTTTTAGCTAACCGATAATGACTGGAAATATGCGCAAAACGGGTCTCTTTTTTGGTTCCTTCAACCCCGTCCATGTGGGGCACATGATCATTGCAAACTATATGCTTTCCCGGACGGACCTCGACGAGGTCTGGCTGGTGGTGAGCCCACAGAACCCTTTCAAAAAAGCAGGGAGCTTGGCGCGCGACCACGACCGACTGCACCTCGTGAAATTGGCCATCGGTGACACCCCTGGCCTCCGGGCCAGCAATGTTGAGTTTGACATGCCGAAGCCCTCGTACACCATTGATACCCTTGCCGTATTGCGAGAAAAGCACCCCGGCCGCGCCTTCAGCCTCATCATGGGGGGAGACAATTTGCCAACCTTGCCCAAGTGGAAAAACGCAAATATCCTGCTGCGCGACTACGACATAAACGTCTATAATCGCCCCGGTTACGACGCGGGCGAACTGGCGCAGCACCCCCGCGTTACCCTACACGAGGCGCCGCTCATGCACCTCTCGGCAACCTATATCCGTAAGGCAATCAAAGACGGTGTTAGCATTCGTTACTTGGTGCCCGATGCGGTATCTCGTGAGCTTGAGGCTAGCGGGATGTATAAGTAAAATAGGGTGAGGACTACTTAGCGTCTATTAGGGCGCGGCCGCAGGTGCAAGGTGGGGTGATGTTTGAGGTAGGACTTGTAAATATGTTACTTGACCCACTAGTACAGTGTAATTTAAATTTGTCGACTTTTGTGCTGGTGGATTTTATTGGCTGGCAAGGCGGTAAAACCGGAGTTTAGCCGTAGCTAAATGAGGATTTTACCAACGCAGCCAGCCGATAAAAGACGCCGCAGAA
>CALEDI010000137.1 GCA_937949535.1 uncultured Lewinella sp.
AAGTATTTTTTGAGGGCCGCGCGGGCAAGTTCGGGTGTCATATTTGTAAGGAAGCTGCTGTTATCGCAAATATGGGAAAAATAAATTACTTAACTACAATTTGTTTAAATAATAAATTAAAGCATCGAGAGAATCATGCAGTTGCTACCGCAAAAGCCGTTCATTCGCTCAGCGAGCGAAAAAACACAGTATTCCGTACGCAGAGAGGGCCGGGGCGAGCTTGGGCCTCGCATGTAAAACTCAGTTGACACTTTATCAGTGCCCCGTCGCCTCCCCCGCTCCGCTAGGGATGCGGATGTTCTCCACGATGTCTTGTACCTCTTGAGGCGGCGGTGAAGTGAAGTGGCAAACGACAAGACTGACGGCGAAGTTGATGAGCATTGCTACCGTACCAAAGCCCTCCGGAGAGATGCCGAACCACCATTCGTCGCTGCTGGGCAGCGCAGCGTCAAACCAGCCGAGTTTATACTTTATCATGTACAGCAACATGGCTGTTATACCGACCACCATACCTGCGATCGCGCCCTCCTTATTCATGCGCTTATAGAAGATGCCCAAGATGATGGCAGGGAAGAAAGAAGCCGCCGCGAGGCCAAAGGCAAGCGCAACAACCGCCGCTACAAAACCCGGAGGGTTAATGCCGAAGTAACCCGCTACGCAAACTGCCGCTACGGCACTCAGGCGAGCAGCGATGAGTTCGCCTTTTTCGCTGATATTGGGGTTGATGACCTTCTTGATGAGGTCATGCGAAACAGAGGAGGAAATCACGAGTAGCAGGCCCGCAGCGGTAGACAGCGCAGCAGCGAGCGCGCCAGCAGCGACCAAGGCGATCACCCAAGCAGGGAGGTTGGCAATTTCGGGGTTAGCGAGTACCATGATGTCGCGGTCGACGTAGAGTTCGTTAGGGTTGGCGGGGTTGATATTCGTGACGGCGCGCGCACCTACGGCGGTGCGGACATCGCCATCAAATTTGGGCTTACCAACAAAGGCAGCACCGGGGCCGTATTGCACAAGGCCGTCGTTGTTCTTGTCCGTCCAGGCGATGAGGCCGATGTTCTCGTAGTTCTTCAGCCAGTCGGGTTGTTCTTCATAGGTCTTGCCAACTACACTATCGATCATGTTCGTCTTAGCGAATACGGCGATGGCGGGAGCAGCAGTGTAGAGGATGGCAATTAGTAATAGGGCGTAACCGGCGCTCTTCCGCGCATCTTTCACCCGTTTTACGGTGAAGAAACGGACAATTACGTGGGGCAGGCCTGCCGTACCCACCATTAGCGCTAAGGTGATGGCGAATACATCAATCATCGATTTGGAGCCGTTGGTGTAAGCATTGAAGCCAAGTTCCGTACTCAGGCCATCAAGCTTATCCAGCAGGAACGTACCGGAACCATCCGCGAGGGTGCTGCCCATTCCGAGCTGGGGGATGGGGTTGCCCGTCATTTGGAAAGAGATGAAGATGGCCGGAACCATGAAGGCAAAGATGAGTACACAATACTGAGCGACCTGGGTGTAGGTGATGCCCTTCATGCCGCCAAGAACGGCGTAGAAGAGCACGATGACCATCCCGATGATGACGCCAGTATTGATGTCTACTTCGAGGAAGCGGGAGAAGACGAGGCCAACGCCGCGCATTTGTCCGGCTACGTAAGTGAAAGAGACAAGTAAGGCGCAGAAGACCGCCACTAAGCGGGCGGTATTGGAATAGTACCGATCCCCGATGAAGTCTGGGACGGTAAACTTGCCAAATTTCCGTAGGTAGGGCGCCAGCAGCAGGGCGAGCAGTACGTAGCCCCCCGTCCAGCCCATGAGGTAGACGGAGCCGTCGTAACCCGAAAAGGCGATGATGCCCGCCATAGAGAGGAAGGAGGCTGCGCTCATCCAGTCTGCGGCGGTAGCCATGCCGTTGGCAAGCGGAGAAACGCCGCCACCGGCGACGTAGAATTCTTTGGTAGAGCCAGCCCGCGACCAGATCGCGATACCGATGTATAAACTAAAGGTCAGGCCGACCAAGATGTAAGTCCAGGTTTGAACGTCCATTGCTATTTATTTTAAGAAGTGAAAGTATGGGAAAGGAGCGAGGGGAAGTGCATTGGGGCTATTCCTCGTCGTAGCCGTACTTTTTGTCCAACTTGTTCATGAGGCGGACGTAGACGAAAATCAGGATTACAAAGACGTAGATGGAACCTTGCTGGGCAAACCAGAAGCCTAGCTTGAAACCGCCGAGACGAAAGTTGTCGAGAGGAGCTTTGAATAAGATTCCGGCGCCGTAAGAGACGAGGAACCATATGGTTAGCAAGATGACCAAGTAGCGAAGGTTTTCCTTCCAGTATGCGGTAGCGTTAGATTGCGGATCGAGTGGCATGCGTGGGTGTGTTTTGCTTTGATGATGATTAGAGATAGGTCTGGCATCCCTAAGTACATCAATTTTGCATTAAAAAGAGCACTTCATAGCAAATTTTGTCGAGTTTAGACAGCGGAGCACAAGCCCCTACCCTTCCCCAGCACCTGCGCGCCGTCGCCCAAATCATTCATGCTCCACCAACTCCACCCGCCGCCCCTCCGGGTCGGCCACCACCGCGCGGTAGCCCCATTCGCTCCGCTGCGGAGCCTGAACGATGTCTGGCAAACCGGCAATAGCCTCCTCCAATATCTCCACCTCAAAGCCCAGCCGGAGGCTGGTGTCTGCCTCCGTTTGCGTGCGCTTCAGCGGGTATATTTCCAGCGTAACGCCCTTCACCTTAGCGCTGTAATGCATCGGCCCATTGCCGTGGCGATGGTAGTCGAACACCAAGCCGAAGCGGGCGTACCATTCGGATAATGCCTTGGGCATCGCGGAGCGGATGACGAGTAGGTTGAGTATCATTCTGAATAATTTGCGGGTTATGTTCTCCGAGTCTCACATCTCCAACCCCATATGAATTTCGTCCATAAAGACATCCCCCGTCCGCGCAGCGGCCGGTTCCCGGCCCCATTCCACGAAGCCTGCCCGCTCGTAGAGCCGAATGGCCGCTTTGGCGTGGTGAGACACGGACAAGATGATGTGGTGCAGCCCTTCCATCTTTCGGGCGCGGGCGAGGCTC
>CALEDI010000138.1 GCA_937949535.1 uncultured Lewinella sp.
TAGTCGCTATTATGCCTATATCGTGCGGTAGCGACTATCTGACTGCCTGACGTCTAAACGCAGGGTGTGTAATCTGTAATGAATTGTCTCCGCGCGCAAACCCCCTCCCCACGGGGGAGGGGGGTATAAAAACGCTGCGCGTTTTGATAATAGTCGGCGGACTAATTTATAGGCAGATTACACAACCTAGGTTTAGCCCCTACCCTTCCTTCACGGAAGTAAACATATCGTAGCTCTCCCGGAGGCGCTTCACGGCGGTTTCTTTACCGATGGCCTCCAGCATATCAAAAGCGTCTGGGCCTTGAACGGATCCGCTTAGGGCAACCCGGATGATGGGTAGTACGGCTCCGAACCCAAGCTCGTTTTCGCCCATGAAGTCTACTACGGCGGCTTTGATGGGGCCTGCCGTCCAGTCGTCATGGTCGGCGAGGAGGTTGGCTAATGCGTCGAACTTTGCTCGGTTGTCGGGTTTCCATTTTTTACGGATGGTCTTTTCGTCGTAGGCCGTTACGGGGCTGGCGAAGTAGCTGCCTTTGCTGAAGAATTCGGGAATCACGTGTACGCGCTCCTTGAGCAACCCGGCGATCTGTTCTGCTTTGCTGAGGGGCAAGTCGAGGCCGTTTTTGCTGAACTCGGTCTGCACCAAGGGGGCGAGTTCGGCATTGCTGGTCGCGATCAAGTATTGTTGGTTGAGCCACTGGCCCTTCTCGATGTCGAACCGAGCACCGCTTTTATTGATCCGTGCGGTATCAAAAGCCGTGACGAGTTCTTCTAGGGAGAAAATTTCTTGCTCCGTGCCGGGGTTCCAGCCTAGGAAGGCGAGGAAGTTGACGAGGGCTTCGGGTAGGAAGCCGTCTTCGCGGAAACCAGCGGCGACTTCGCCTTTCTGCTTGTCTTCCCAGCGGAGCGGGAATACGGGGAAGCCGAACTTGGCCCCGTCGCGCTTGCTCAGTTTGCCCTTTCCGTTGGGGTTGAGCAGTAGCGGCAGATGCGCGAATACCGGCATGGAATCCTCCCAACCAAAGGCGCGGTAAAGGAGTACGTGTAGGGCGGTACTGGGGAGCCACTCTTCGCCCCGGATCACGTGGGTGATTTCCATCAGGTGGTCATCGACGATGTTGGCGAGGTGGTAGGTAGGTAGGCCGTCGGCCTTCATCAGTACTTGGTCGCCCAACTCGGAGGTTTGGAAGCTTACTTGCTCCCGGACGGTGTCGGAGAAGTTGACTGTATTGCCTGGGTTGATCCGGAAACGGACTACGTAGGGTGTTCCGTTGGCTAGCAGTTCGTCTACTTCTCCTTGCTTTAGGCTTAGGCTATTGCGCATGCTCATGCGCGTTGATGCGTCGTAGCGGAAGTTGTGGTTTCCGGCGGCTTTCTCGGCTTCGCGGCGGTCATTGAGTTCGGCTTCGGAATCGAAGGCGTAATAGGCCGTACCGTTTGCGAGTAGTTTTTTTACGTACTCGGCGTAGATGTCTCGGCGCTCGCTTTGGCGGTAGGGGCCGTAATTACCTCCGTTTTGAGGGCTCTCATCTGGGCTGATGCCGCACCAGTCGAGGGCTTCCATGATGTAGGCTTCGGCGCCTTCAACGTAGCGTTTTTGGTCGGTATCTTCTATTCTGAGGATGAAAACACCGCCTGTTTGCCTAGCAAGGAGGTAATTGTAAAGCGCGGTGCGCAACCCGCCAACGTGTAGGGGGCCAGTAGGAGATGGAGCAAAACGGACGCGAACGGGAGCCATGGGGTTGTAATTAAGCAAAGGGAAGGTTAAACAAATTTTTATTTTGCAGGCAGCGTAACAAACTACATTAACGTTTCTTCGTTGAATAGATTATTCTGCACATTGCGGGCAAAGGTAGCGGATTCGTTTTGCACAATCACGTAAGCCGCCTTAAACCTTTCTCCAATACAATGGCAGCACCAACACCGGAAGTTTTCATGGGCCGGTAACAACACGTTTTTTTTCAGTTTTACCAAGGCGGAATTATAAGCACTAAAGATGCAAGTCCTTTCAGGCACCACCGAGCAACTTCCGTGGCGGTTAAAGGCATTGTAATCTTATTATCAAACCCCGTTTATCTCCCTGAGCATGTACTTAATTAAAACACCAAGCGTAATTCAGAAGCTATTCCCTAGTTTTCACTGGCGAGTTGATACTCCTCAAGACGCACCCGTTATCTACTTCACCTTTGATGACGGCCCTATCCCTCAAGTTACCCCCTGGATTCAGGAACAACTCGCGGTCTTCAACGCCAAAGCGACCTTCTTCTGTGTGGGCAACAACGCCCGTCGTTACCCCGAGCTGATGGAAGCGACCTTAGCCGCCGGCCATACGGTAGGCAACCATACCATGCGCCACCTAGACGGGTGGAAGTCTGAAAATATGCCCTACTTCCACGACGTGCGCCACTGCGCCCTACAAGTGAAGAGCTCGCTATTTCGGCCTCCTTACGGCCGGCTAAAGCCCGCTCAGGGCCAGTTCCTATCTCGTCATTACGAGGTAGTGATGTGGGACGTACTCTCCGGCGACTTTGACCCCGAACTTACCGCCGACGATTGCTTCAAAAACGTAGTCCGCAACGCCCGCCCAGGCAGCATTGTCGTTTTCCACGACAGCCTGAAGGCCGAAGAAACCGTCCGTGCCGTATTGCCGCGCCTGCTGCAACACTACGCCGACCTAGGTTACCGCTTCGATGCGCTCACCCCCGAGCTGCTCAGCCAAAAAAACGCCGTGCCGGCGCGCCTCCTGCAAACGGCATAAAATCTATTCTTTTTTGTTACTCAATGCTATTTGGTGTGGCCGCATCTTCCAGTAGGAAGGTGCGGTCGTTCTTTATACCGCC
>CALEDI010000139.1 GCA_937949535.1 uncultured Lewinella sp.
CCACACACGCCTAAAATCCGTATAGTGCTTGAAGTGCCTAGCGACTATTGAGTACGCCCCCTGTAAAACCATAGCGAACCATTGTTATACACACGTTGATTCCTCCAAACTCGACAGGCGAACTTTTTTGTTGTAGAATTAGCGCCGATTTCATCAAAAGACAAATACTGGTTCTAATAACCAAATTCTTCCTTCAACGCAGCGACAAAAAAGAGTTCGCCTGTCGAGTTTCGTCGAACTTTACCAACATTCCGAGTTGTAAAACGGCGGGCGCGTAAACTTATGTAGAATTGGTAGCCCGAAGGGGGACTTTCCTAACGATCCAAAGTCCCCCTTCGGGGGATTTAGGGGGATTACACAAGCCGGGTAAGATCATTCATCAACTATTTACACATATTGAAATGATATGATGCGTTAGCCCCTCCCCCGTGGGGCAGGGGTTTGGGGAGGGGGTTTGTGTGCGAAGACAATACACACCCTATCCCTAAACCTTCCATTTACCCTCCCCTGCACCTGCGGCCGCGCCCTAAAACAAGCTATTCCTCCGCCTCCCTAAGCCTTCCGTACCAGCGCATAACAACAGGTAGCAAAGAAATCTTTCGCCCAAGGGATGCCTCCGAGCAACCTAGGAAGCGGCCTAGGTTTTAAGCCAAACTTGATCTCGTAGTTGGGGTTGATGAACCAAAGGTCTTGCTGCTCGAACCGGAAGCCACTCCGCTTAATCGTATCCGTGAAGCGGGCAATGCTGATACCGGTTTCCTTGATCTCGACCAAGTCCTCCACGATGCGGTCCGTCTCGCCAGCGGCCTTCAAAACGCCTTTGTACAGCGGAACGGGCAATAGGTGAAACCACGGCAGCTTGCTCAAAAGCCCGCTACTACAAATCTGTTGATGCCCACCAAAAGGCATCCGCCACGGCGGGAAGCCAAAGAAAATACGCCCCTCTGGCTTAAGGAATTTATGCACAAAAGTCAGAAATCGCTCTTGGTCATGGATGTGTTCAATCACGTCGCGCAGGATGATGAGGTCAAACACCCCAAGGCGGTCTGCGCTGCTGTCGTAAATGTCTTGCACGATCATTTCAACGTCGGCATCAGGTAAGACTTCCGCTAAGTATTCCTTGCCCAAATCAATCTTCGATTGGCTCAAATCAACCCCTACGCCTTGGCAACCAAGCTCAAGGAAAGGAACGAGGTTGCCGCCCTCTCCACAGCCAATCTCGAACACTCGGGTCTTGGCCGTCACTTCCATCGTTTTACGGATGTAGGGCAAAACGTGGGTCCGGGTAGTGAGGACCTGCTCGTCGAAATATTGTTTGCGGTTCTTGTGCCTTTCTTGCATTGTGCGAAGGTAAGGGACGCTAAATAAAGCTCCTTCAAGCTACAACTTAAAAATCCGCACCGAGTCGAAGAAGCGGTCTGCGCTTTTATTGAGCCCCGAAGCTTGGAGGCTGAATACTTTGAGTTCGTAGTAGCGGTTGCCAGCAATACCGGCGAGGGTACGAGCACTTGCCGTGCCGCCTTTACTGGGGTAATCTATTCGCCACAGGCGAGCGGGGTAGCCGGAAATTTGTTTGTCGGAAGCATAGATCACTTCGCCCCCAACGGCAATGGCGGCTTCCTCTTCCGTGCCGGTCAGGAACTCACCGACGAGGTCTAGGCTATCATGATGAAGCGTCCCTTCGGGGTAGTCTACGTAGCTGATGGCGTAGATGATGTTCTCGGCTTTGTCTTTGTCTGGTGCTTGCAAGAAGAAGGTGTGGTAGGCTTGTTTGCCCATTCCGGTCTCTACGGTATCCACTTTGTGGGTCAGTTCGGCGGGGGCCAGTAGCTTGAAGCGGCCGTCTAAGTCGCTCCGTTCTTCCCAGCGGGCTTCCTGCTCCCAACTAAGGTCGAGGTCTTTAACAAGCATAGGCGTTTGGGCCGCCAACGGCGCCAAAAAGCCAAATAGTAAGGCGAAAGCCAAAATTGATCTCTGCATGGCCTAAAGACAACCTAGATCAGGGTAGAGTTGGTTCTGTGCCGGACTTTAAGGCGACCTTATCAGTTTATCTTTTATCATATACTTAACGACTGGTCTGTAATTTTTAAGACAGTCGTCGGGGTTTAGAACGTGTGCTTTGCGCAACGGAATTTGATCCGTTGCAACTATCGAAAACCAATTAACCCTAACCATGAAAACCTTCTTTCGTCTCCTTTCTGTCTTAGCGGCAGCCGCGCTTGTTTTCTTGCGCATCGCAGACTACCATCCGCCGCCGGTGGGCCACGAAGCCCATCTGCATACTTTTGCGGCAGGTTCGTCTTCAACTAACCCAACTTCCGGTTGTTTCATCGACCCCAACTTCGAGCCCGTCTACCACCGCGCACAAGCTGAGGTAAAAGCCATCTTTAGCCCCCTCGCGCTTGCGGTTGGCAACGACCCAGACACCTACTCCATCGAGTTGATGCAAGACCGGCGCGGCCACCGCGCCATCAACGCCATGACCTGCGCCAGCAGCCGCCTCATCTGGGTCAGCGTTGCCGCATGGGAAGAACTCAACGACCACGAACCTGCCCTAGCCCTAATACTGGCCCACGAGCTGGCCCACGCCGACCACCGCCACCCCGCCAAACTCCACCACGACAACATGACCGCCACCGAACGGGACTTGCTCAGCAAAATAACCCCACGCCAAAAAATAGAAATCGCCGCAGATCAACGCGCCGCAGACCTGATGGCCCAGGCCGGTTACACCCCAAGCCAAATATATCATGCCGCTCATTACATCCTAGCCCGAGACGACAACGGAATGCTCAGCAAAGCAACCCTAACCCACCCCTCGGGGCGAGACCGCATAAATCTTCTAGCTTTCTACATCGGCCGGACGATGCTGCCGAGCTTTGCTCGGTAATACGCACGAAACCCAAGCCCTTCTCCCCAAAGCTTATATTTGTCCCACAATAAAAGTAGCCATAAACGCAACGTACACTCATATTCGAGACGTGCGGCAGCGACTACAATACTATATCACCACAATACTACATTACGCTATCATGTCTAACCAACTGTACCTCATCGCCAAGTTTGAACTCAACGATGCCGACAACTTCGCCCCTATTTTCGCCAAGCATGCCCTAGACAGTCGCCGCAAGGAAGGCTGCCTTTTCTTCTACCTCATCCGAGACCGCGAAGACCCCCGCCAGTTCGCCACCATGGAATGTTGGGATACCTACGCCGATTTCGAAGCCCACGTAGCAGATGAAGAGCACGCTGCTTTTTTCAAGCAAATCCAGCCGCTATTCCGCAAAGACCCCGTGGTTACCGAAGCGGACCTGGTAGCAGGAATGGAATAAGTGTAGTCTGGTAGTCAGATAGTCAAACAGTATTCGACACAGGCACTATCTGACTCCCAGACTACCAGACTATCTGACTATCTAACTATCTTCGCCCCCAATATGGCAAACGAAGTATTCGACCGCGTAGCGGCCCTCATTACCGAAATTGAAAACGCTACGGCGGAGACTCCCGAAGCAGTAGAAGCTTTCCGTATCCGTTACCTAGGCAGCAAGAACATCTTGAAGCCCCTGATGGGCGAGATGCGCAACATCCCCAACGAGCAGAAGCGGGATTTTGGCCAGTTGGTCAACCGTGCTAAAGAGGTTGCGCAACAGAAATTCGACGCGCTTCAAGCAGCAACGCAAGACAATGCGGGCGCGGACGCAGGTGCAAAGTTTGATTTAACGGCACCGGCCGAACCCATGCCATTGGGTGCTCGCCACCCTATCGCGCTCACGATGCGCCGCATCATCTCCATCTTCGAACGCATCGGCTTCACCGTCGCCGAAGGCCCCGAAGTAGAAGACGATTGGCACAACTTCTCCGCCATGAATACCCCGGAAGACCACCCCGCCCGGGATATGCAAGACACCTTCTACGTCGCCGCAGGCATGCCCGCTGGGCCGGATAACGCCGAGATGCTCCTGCGTACCCACACCAGTTCCGTGCAGGCCCGGACCATGGAGACCAGCAAACCACCAATCCGCATCATCGCGCCCGGCCGCGTTTACCGCAACGAGACCATCAGCGCGCGCAGCCACGCCCAATTCCACCAAGTAGAAGGGCTCTACATCGCCGAAAAATGTAGCTTCGCCGACATGAAGGCCACCCTACTCCACTTCGCCCGCGAGATGTACGGAGACAAAACCAAAATCCGCCTTCGCCCCAGCTACTTCCCCTTCACCGAGCCCAGCGCCGAAATGGACATCTGGTGGGGCCTCGAATCTGAGCACGATTACCGCATCACCAAAGGAACCGGCTGGCTCGAAATCCTCGGCTGCGGCATGGTAGACCCCGAAGTACTCAAAAACTGCGGCATCGATCCCGAGAAATACACCGGCTACGCCTTCGGCATGGGCATTGAGCGCCAAGCGATGCTGCTCTACAACATCACCGATATTCGGCTCATGTTCGAGAACGACGTCCGCTTCCTCAAGCAGTTTGC
>CALEDI010000140.1 GCA_937949535.1 uncultured Lewinella sp.
CTCTCTCAAATTCGGCAGGCGAATTTGGTGGCAATCCGTACCTTGCGGCCCATGTCAAAGACCACCTACGAAACCGTCATCGGCCTAGAGGCCCACGTTCAATTAGCGACCGAAAGCAAAGCTTTCGCCGCCGACCGCAACCGCTTCGGCAACGAGCCGAACAGCAACGTTAGCATGATTACCCTCGGCTACCCCGGCACGCTGCCGATGCTGAACGAACAACAGGTGCGCTTTGCGGTGAAGCTTGGCTTGGCCCTCGGGTGCAAAATCAATCGCCACAGCACCTTTGACCGCAAAAATTACTTCTACGCCGACCTGCCGAAGGGCTACCAAATCACCCAAGACGAAAGCCCCATCTGCATCGGCGGAGCGTTGCCCATTAGAACTGCCCCTGCACCTGCGTCCGCGCCTGATGGAGCCAAAGAGCCAGGTGGTCAGGCGGCACGTCGATCGGTTAAGCTGCACCATATTCACATGGAGGAAGACGCGGGCAAATCCATCCACGCCGCTGGCGAAGCGTACACAAAAGTAGACCTGAACCGCGCCGGAACGCCGCTGTTGGAGGTCGTAACCGACCCCGACCTGCGCTCCGCCGAAGAAGTGGACGCCTTCATGAGCGGGATGCGCCAACTGGTGCGTTGGCTCGGCGTTTCAGACGGAAACATGCAGGAAGGAAGCCTCCGCTGCGATGTGAACGTGAGCGTGCGCCCCGAAGGCCAAACCGAGTTCGGCACCCGCTGCGAAGTGAAAAACATGAACTCCATGAAGTTCGCCCGCCAAGCCGTGAACTACGAAGTAGAACGCCAGATTGCCCTCATCGAAAAAGGCGAAAAAGTACAGCAGCAAACCCGCCAGTTCGACCCCGAAACCGGCACCACCAGCGCCCTGCGCGATAAGGAAGACGCCCACGATTACCGCTACTTCCCCGATCCCGATTTGCCGCCCGTAACGCTTACCGACGCCTTCGTCAACGAAGTCCGGCAAGAAATCGGGACCCTCCCCTGGGATGCCTACGACCTGCTCGTGAACAACCACCAGCTCTCCGCCAACGACGCGGCCCAACTCAGCGAAGACCGCGACGTTTACGAAACCTTCGTTGCTTACGCCGCCGAGTCTCCTTCCGTAAAAGACCTCGCCAAACTGTGGGTCAATAAGCTCTTGCCCTGGCTCGCCGAAGAGCGCCTCTCCCCCACCGAGTTGTCGCTCTCTCCCGAAATGGTTGCCCAGTTCCAAGACCTCATCTTGGCCGGAGACGTAGCCGCCTCGGTCGCCAACGCCAAGCTGCTGCCCGATCTGCTGCTCTCCCCCGGAGACCCCATGCAACGCGCCGAACAACTCGGCCTGCTCCAAAACACCAACACCGACTTCCTCGGCGGCCTCGTCGATGAGGTCATCGCCCAATTCCCAGACAAAGTCGCCGCCTACCAAAAGGGCAAAAAAGGCCTCATCGGTTTCTTCATGGGCGAGGTAATGAAGCGCAGCAAAGGCAGCGCAGGGCCGAAGGAAACGCAGGCGTTGCTGCGAGAGAAGTTGGGGTGATGGGGGGGCTTTGTGTATCTCTGTGTTCTCTGTGCCCTTTGTGTTCTCTGTGTCCTATGTGTGGACCCTCTGGCCTAAGGTTCTCCCTACCCTGTAATCTCTGTAGTCTATCTTTGCGCCCCCATGGACAGACTCTACCCCGCTCACATCGAAGCCATCACCGAAGCCCTCGGCAACATCTTCGGCGAAAACAAATACGCCGACCGCGAGATCGCCCGCGTTCTCCAAGCCGACAAACGCCGAGGCAGCAAAGACCGCGCTTTCATCGCGGAACACACCTACGGCGTGGTGCGCAACTACCGCCTGCTGCGCCACGTGATGGGTGGTTCGAAGCCCAAAAAGCGCGAAGATTGGTGGCGGCTCATCGGTATTCACCTCATGAGCGAGGGGTATGACCTGCCGGAGTGGCGCGAGTTTGGGGAGCTAGACGAAGACCAGCTCAAGGCCCGTTGGGATGAAGCCAAAGACGTGCGCGCGCTGCGCGAATCCATCCCCGACTGGCTAGACAAAGTAGGCGAAGCCGCCCTCGGCGAGGAACTCTGGACGCCGACGCTGGCGGCCCTCAACGAGCAAGCCCCGGTGTCTTTGCGGGCCAACACCCTGAAAACCAATGTGGCAGAACTCAGCGAAGCCCTCGCGGCCGAAGGCATCGGGACGGAGCCTATCTCGGCCGATGGTTTGCTGGTGACGGAGCGCAAAAACCTCTTCGCTACCAAGGCTTTCAAGCAGGGCCTTTTCGAGGTCCAAGACTTCAGCAGCCAGCAGGCTGCGCCGACGCTGGAGGTGGAGCCGGGCCAAACCGTGATTGATGCTTGCGCGGGCGCGGGTGGCAAATCGCTTCACCTTGCGGCCTTGATGGAAAACAGGGGCCGCCTCATCAGCCTCGACATCCACGACTGGAAGCTCAAGGAACTGAAAAAGCGCGCCCGCCGCAACGGTGTTTCTAACCTCGAAACCCGGGCAATTACGTCTACCAAAGTCGTCAAGCGCCTCATCGGGCAGGCCGACCGGCTTTTGCTGGACGTGCCGTGTTCTGGTCTCGGCGTGTTGCGCCGCAACCCGGATGCGAAGTGGAAACTGAGCCAAGCCTTCATCGACCGCGTCGTGAAGGAGCAAACCGACATCCTGACCAGTTATAGCCGCATGGTCAAAGCCGGCGGCAAGATGGTGTACGCCACCTGTTCGATCTTGCCGCGCGAGAACGACGAGCAGGTAGAAGCATTTTTGGGCTCGGAAGCAGGTGCAGGGTGGGTTTTGGAGCACAAACACACCTTCTTGCCACAGGTAGAAGGCTTTGATGGGTTCTTCGTTTCGCGGCTGGTGAAAGAGGGTTAGACCTAGAGTGTGTAATCTGTAGTGTATTGTCTCCGCGTGCAAACCCCCTCCCCAACCCCTCCCCACGGGGGGAGGGGCTTATAAAAACGCTGCGCGTTTTGACGATAGTCAGCGGACTAATTTATATACAGGTTACACACCCTAGGGTTAAGCCTACCGCAAGTGTTCCGGCAACGGAATCCCCTCCGCATCTGGCCCAGCAACGGGTGCTCCCTTAACAGGCTTGATCGGGATGAGGCCCGTCCAGATCGGGGCATCGCTCTCCACATCGGAGGGTGGGCCTTGGCGCACCTTGGCGGAAGCCTCGGAAATGGGGACTTTGATGGCCATTGTTTTGGCCATTTGCTTGTCGGTCATCGGCAGGAGATAATCCCAGCTACCGGGCACCATTTTTTCGGTTAAGGTTTTGAAGGCGGCGGCTTTTTCGTTGTGTTCATCGATCACTTCGGGCTTGCCCCACAGTACTACCGAGCGGTAGTTGATGCTGTGGTTGAAGGCGCTTTTGGCGACCACGATGTCGTCGGCGAGGGTAACAGTAATGCAGACCTCGTCTAGCTGTGCGAGGCTGCGGAAGAAGTGGCTCCCGACGGAGGCGTGGAAGTAGACCGCGTCGTCCATCCGTACAACAGACTGGGGTATGGAGCGTACCCGGCCTTCCCAGACAAAACTCATGGTGCAGAAAAGGGCTTCGTCGAGGATTGGGTAGATCGTCTCTGCGTCGTGGTGGCCGCGCTTGGGGTAGCGGGAAGGGGTTGTTCGAGATTGCTGTTTCATGGTCTTTATTTTTGTTTTGCAAGGCAAAGCTAAGCCGTAAGCGGACCACCGGACAGGCCCAATAATGGGAATTTGGATAGACCACCTATTGTCTCACCTGTTGATGGCGTCAAAATTTTAACACCCTCATTACACCTAAGGCCGCTGTAAAAGCATTTATCTTTGAGTAACAACTGTTTTCTGCGTCCTATGCTATCTTCCCCAACCTTGCTTCTCCCAACCTTCCTTCGCACCTGCGGCCGCGCCCAAGTAGCTTCCTTGCGCTGGCTGCTGCCCGTAGTGATGCTGTGCGCGCTAGCTCCTGCGCTCTCGGCCCAAACTGGCTACACCAAAGTAGACGGCAAGTACTACCCTTATATGGTAGACGACTGCGGCGACACCCTGATTGTTGCCCAACTCGGAGACGTATCCGTTAGCTCACCAGAGGTGTTTGAAACAGAAGAAGAATACAAACAGTACCGCCGCTACCGCATCTACGCCCAGCGCGCCTACCCCTACGCGGTTGATGCCGTTCGGATATTTCGTGAGACGGAATACATGACCCAGAACATGAAAAAAGGCGAGCGCAAGCGCTACAACAAAAAACTGCAAAAGGAGCTGGAGGAAAAATTTGAAGCCCCCCTGAGGAAGATGTCTAAAACCCAAGGCAAAGTCTTGATGGCGATGATTGAGCGCGAGCTAGACATCCCCACTTATGACCTTATCAAAGACCTCCGTGGCGGCCTCACCGCCCGCTACTGGTCTACCCTAGCGAGCCTCTACGGCCACAAACTGAAGCACAAATACACCGAAGGCGAAGACCGCATCTTGGATGCCGTACTGGACGACTTCAACGTGAGCTATGAGCTGCCCAAAATCCAGCTAGACAGCTCCTCTGTAAAGCGGTAAGTGTAGGAAAACACACATTTTTTACACAAATATTAAAACCTTTGCTGTAACCCTTTTAACTTGTGCCCTAAGTTATTGCTGTCTTAAGACAAGTCAGCCTAGCATTGTTGAGAACCATTTACCTTTCAGAACATCCATTTTAACATGACCAAGCATTTTTTGGCCTGCCTTCTGGCGTGCGCCACCTCCGTCCTTTTTGCACAAAGTACCTTACCGCTTCCCGCAGACGCTCCTCCGGAGATCTCCGGCAAGTGCTACGCCGTGTGCCACATTCCCGCTCAGTTCAAGTCTGTAACTGAAAACATCAGTACCGCCGGAGCGCGCGACCGCATGGTCGTAGTTGAGCCGCAGTACGAGACCTTCACCGAACGTGTAATGGTAAAAGCCGCTGGTTACCGACTGGTAGACGTACCAGCCGAATACACCACCACCGAAGAGCGCATCATGGTTTCCCCTGCCTACGAAGAAATGGTCATTGAGCCCGCCACCTTCAAAACCGTAACCAAGCGCGTACTGGTAGAAGAAGGCGCAACGGCATACCGCGTAGGCCAGCCTTCTTACGAAACCGTAACGAACGCCAACCTTTACTACGGCATGGGAGACGGATCGAAGCCCGGCGTATACTCCACCAACTACGGCAACGTTTTGGACCCCAACACCCGTAAGGGCGTCAATGACAACACCGACCCCTTCAACCCAAACAACCCGAACGGGTTCATCAACAACCCGAACAGCCCAATGAACGCTACGCCGTCTTTGTACACCAACAACGATGTAGCTAAGCTCTTCGACCCCGAAAACGCCGACAGCCCCTTCAGCAGTGCCTACATTGCTGCGAATGGTGTAGAGGCTGCCCGAGCTGAAGGCACCCGCCTACTACAGCAGATGCAGGTAGGTACCATCGCTCCGTACATCACTACAGAAAGCCGGGTAAATCTGGACCGCATTCCACGTACTTACCGCACCGAGACACAAACGGTAGAGATCAGCCCCGCTTACATGACCTTTCAGCAAGTGCCCGTTGAGTGTGAAACCGGAGACTGTGTTTCCTTCTGTCAGGTTGAAGTACCCGCGCAGACCCAAGTCATCAATAAGTCCATTGCGGAAGCTTGCCCTGCGGGCTATACCGTAGCTGCCGTTGCCCAAGGCGGCGACGACTACTGTGTTCGCCTCAGCTACCAGCCAGCCGTTTATGGTGCTCGTCAGATTCTCGTTGGTGGGCCTAGCATCACGGAAAGCACTTCCGAGCCTAAGTACCGCGAGGTTCCTGTACAAGAACTGGTAACGCCAGCAAGGGCCGTTACCCGCCAAATACCCGCCAAGTACGAAATGGTACCCAAGCGTGTCGTTGCTCGTGAGGCTTACACCCGTTACGAGCTTGTTCCTGCGGAATACAAAACCATCACCCGCCGTGTACGTACTGGCCTTGCTGGCGCGGAGTACATCGTTCCCGGAGGCGTATTCATGGCACCAACTACCTACGGAAACCGTAGTACAGACCCCAACGCTGTAAGCTCGCTCCCCACCATGATCAACCCCGGTGCAGGAGGTAAGCTTCCGGGCTCTGTTCTTCCCTACACCCTTGGTGCTGGCCCAGACCGGGCAGGCAACGTTGAGCCCAGCGGCTACGCTCCTGTGAACCCTAACCCAGACGCTGGCGCGTCCACTTCCGGCATGCCTGCCAACTACTACACCGCAGGTTGCCCTTCTGGCTTCAAATACGACCCCACCGATGGCCTTTGCAAGAGCCAGGATAACGTGGATGCCAAATCAACCAGCTACGTCCGCCAAGAAATGACCGGCAAAGGCAACTTCAGCGAATGGGTAGAAGTTGTTTGCCCAGGCAAAGGCTCTACCGCTACCATCCAGCAAGTACAGCGCGCACTCAACCGCGCCGGTTACAGCGCTGGCGCTGCTGACGGCATCATGGGTGCTAAGACTAAAACGGCACTCGCTAAGTACCAACGAGACAATGGCCTGCCCATCGGTGGTATGAACACGCCTACGTTGAAGAAACTAGGACTTAACTAAAGTAAGACCGCAATGTAGTCTGGTAGCAATTAGACACTACCACTATCATCTGGATGCTCGCTCTGCTTGTTTTACCACTTTGCCACCGAAGTTGATCTTCTAAAGCCAAACGGAACAAGCAAAGCGAGCATCTGTTCTTTGTATTCTATGGTAAGTATTGATTATGAAATCATTAAAATGTCTTCCTAACAAAACTTTTGCTACCTTAAGGTCATCTTAGTAATAAACCTCCCCCCAGCTTTGTAAAGGATCAAACCCATGCGTCAACTAAAGATCAGTAATAAAATCACTTCCCGCGAGAGCATCGCACTGGAAAAGTACTTATCCGATATCGGAAAGATTGACCTACTGACACCAGAAGACGAAGCTAGCCTTGCGGCTAAGATTCGGGAAGGAGACCAATTGGCATTGGAGCGCCTTACGAAGGCAAACCTTCGTTTTGTCGTATCGGTAGCAAAACAATACCAAAACCAAGGTTTGAGCCTCCCAGACCTCATCAATGAGGGCAACGTAGGCCTCATAAAAGCCGCGAAGCGGTTTGACGAAACCCGAGGCTTTAAGTTCATCTCCTACGCCGTATGGTGGATTCGCCAAAGCATCATGCAGGCCATTGTTGAGTACAGCCGTTTAGTCCGGATGCCCAACAACAAAGCTGCGGGCTACACCAAGGTAACCCAAGCCATTGCTAGTTTCCAGCAGGAGTTTGAGCGAGACCCAGAACCTCAGGAACTGGCCGACTTGCTCGACGTGTCTTTGGCGGATGTTGAGCGGGCCCTTAGGGGCCGAATGCGCCACCTATCTTTTGATGCGCCGGTGGCCGGCGATGATTCAGACATCACCATGCTGGATACCCTCCACTCCGACAATGAAACAAACCCCGACCTGAAGATCATGTCGGAGTCGTTGTCCAAAGAAATTATGACCAACCTCAACATGCTCGCTCCGCGCGAGCGCATGGTATTGGCGTCTTACTTCGGCCTCGACGGAGAGAAGCAGCTCAACCTCGAAGAAATAGGTGAGCGGTTTGACCTTACGCGAGAGCGCGTCCGTCAGATCAAGGAGCGGGCCATTCGGCGACTACGCCGCTCGCGGAACAAGCATTTGCTGCAGAGTTATTTGGGATAAGGTTTCAACTCACTCAAAAAACGAGTCATACCCGGAGTTTCCTCCGCGCTTCTGCACGTCTTTCTCTCGGCGAGGGATTGCGTCGAGGTCCAGAATTTCTTCTGTTCCTGTTTTCTTTGCTACTTTTTCTACCTCAATATGACCACCGGCGAGCATCAGGTCAGACTTTTGCTCCCACTCTTCCAGCATCCGAAGGCCTTCGTCGGCGAATACGCCGTTTTGGAGGTCTACCGAAGACATGAACTCGTTGGAGAGGTCCATCATCCGTTCCATTTCACCGACTTTGTTGGCTACGTCTTCGGCGATGCCTTCCATCGCAGCGTCAAACATCGCGCGCTGGTCTGGGTCTCCGTTGATGACAGACATTGCGGACGACATCGCGCCATGGCTAGCGCGGATCGCCTTGCGCTCTATGATGCGAAGCTCTACTTGGTCGCGGGTGTCTTCTAGGAGCACCTCGGAGTTGTCGTGCATTTTGTTGAGGACGCGGCTTAGTACGTCCATCTTCGTTAGTAGCACCTCGTATTTTTGGTTGCTTTCGCGCAGGCGGGCCGCTTTGCGGCTGCTGAGGATCATCTGCTGCCGCTTGTCGCGTTCTTTAGCCAGTTTGGCCAGTTTTAACTCTTTGTTTATCTGGGTTTCGTTGGTGGCTACCAAGGTTTTCAGGTGGCGGATTTGGCCGCGTAGCTTACCGATCTGCTTGCGCATATCTTGGAGGTTTTGCTCCAAGCTTTCGATGTAGGTTTTCAGGATCCCGATGGGGTCAATGTTGACGAAAAGGCCAGTGATGGAGCGCATCGCGCTCTTATACATATAGCCAAAGAGTGCGCGGGTACGGGGGTCCAGAATGGCAAACAGGATGGTGCCGAGCACCGCCAAAGACACCACGATGCCGATGGTAGTCGTGATGAACGGCAGGATGACGCCCCAGAAAGTAGAAATAGCGAAGGCACCTCCCGCGATAAGCGCGATGAGAAAAATCAGTCCAGTAACGCCCTCGGGGCGTTTCCAGAACGATTTTTTGGGGGTTGCGTCGGAGGGGAACTGTGTCATCAGGAAAGAGAAAGTTAGAAATTAACGGACTAGGAGCTTAAGAAGTGATGCCTAGCTTTATGTTCAGCGCTTCGCTAGTACAGTGTAAACTAGCCCAGTACTCGGGTAATATCGGCCACATCAGAACGGATGGCGGCCGTGATCACGTCTAGCGCATCATCAAAGCCTTGTTGATTCATGGAAGCTTTCTCCTTGGCGGAGTTGATCAGCTCGTCGGCAGAATCAATTTTGGCTTTGGCTTTAGCGACCTCCGTTTTCAACTGCTCGATCTTGGCTTCCCAGTTGGCGATCTTCTTTTTCAGTTCGCCGGTTTCCTTGGCTTTGCCTTCAACGTTGCTCATGAGGTGCTTCTCCATGGAGTTCATGAACTTAGACTTCTCGTCTTGCAGCACTTCGGTGTAGTACTTGGCGGTCTTTACCAGTTTTTCTAGCGTTAGACCAACCGTGGAACCGGTGCCGAAGGCAGCGCGGATGGCCGTGTCGTGGTCCATACCGATCTCTTGCATCTTAGCAACAGACTGCTTGAACTCGAGGTAATCAAAGCCTTCAAGGTTTTTATCCTCTAGGGCTTTCATCAGTACATTGGCGAAAC
This sequence comes from uncultured Lewinella sp., assembly GCA_937949535.1. GTDB lineage: Bacteria > Bacteroidota > Bacteroidia > Chitinophagales > Saprospiraceae > Neolewinella. The sequence continues at coordinate 9,338 of CALEDI010000140.1, forward strand.
GGTCATCATCCTGAGACATGGTATCAAAGGCTTTGGCTAAGTTGGACATTGGCAGGTAACATTAGATTCGTAGAAAGACAAATGTAAGGAGAGAAGAGCGGATATTCTCCCGCCTTCGATGTAGCGCGCCTTTCTTTCGACAGATACTTGTAATTTCACGGCTATGCTCCTTTCAAAACGCGGCGAAGCCGCCGCCACCCAACCCCTCCGTGCCGACCTCGATGCTTTCTACGAAGCGATGGAAGACCGCTACCACGCCCAAGACAACCCCAACGGGAAGTTCCCCCTCACCATTGCGGAGAACGCCCTCTGCTGGCCAGAGCTGCGAGACAAATTCCGCACCATTCAAGCGGAAAACCAGACACCAGACTGGGTAGCCTCCTACACTTCCATCCTCGGCGCGCCGGAGTTGCGCGCCGCCGCTGCCGACTTCCTCAAACGCCACCTCGCGGGCGTAAACCTCGACCCCGAGCGCATCGGCGTAGCGGCGGGTGCCGCCGCCATCATCGAGATGACCGCCCTCCTGCTCGGTGACCCCAGCGACGTAGCCGTCATCCCCGGCCCAGCCTACATGGCCTATACCCCAGACATTGGCGCGAAGGCTGGCCTAAAACGCTACGACCTTCACCACATCCCTACCAAAGAAACCCCCAAAAGCCGCTTCCGCCTCCCGACCTACTTCCAGCACACTACCGCCGACTTAGACCGGGCCTACGCCGAACTCGGCAACCGTTTCCGGATGCTCATCCTCACCCAGCCCAACAATCCCAGCGGGCAGGTCTTCACCGAAAGCCAAATCCTTGCCTTCGCCGACTGGTGCGATGACCATGAAGTCCACCTCGTCGTCAACGAAATTTACGCCCTCTCCCTCATCGACCAAGACCACGAAGACCTGGTTGAGGACTACGGTGAGCGGCGCTGGTTTACCTCCGTTCTCCGGCTATTGGAAGGCCGCAAGAGCCCGTATTTTCACTGGTGGTACTCGTTCAGCAAAGACTTCGGCATTTCCGGTTTCCGGCTAGGAATGGTGTACTCCCACAACGAGCAGATGCTAAAAGCTTGGGGCAATACGGGCGCGCCCTCGATGGCCTCCAACCACAGCCAATGGCTCGCGCAACGGATGCTGGAAGACGAAGCTTGGGTCCGGGAGTACATCACGATCAACAGCCGCAGGCTGACGGAAAGCTACGCCCTCGTAATTCGAACCCTCCGCGCCCACAACATCGCCTACGCACCAGCGGCGGGCAGCCTCTTCGTCTGGTTCAACCTCCGCCATCTCCTGACGGCAGATACCGACGAAGCCGAGATGAAAATTTGGCAGCGGGTGTACGACGAAACGGGTATTTTGCTCACCTCGCCCGTTGGGCAGGGCAGCCCCGAACGGGGCTGGTTTCGGATGGTCTATTCCTGTGTTCAGTTTCCCGAATTAGAAGTGGCAATGAAACGATTTGAAGCATTTTTAGGCGAGCCGAACTAGTGCCTGGTTCCGATTGTGTATCGGCAGAGGCGCGAACGCAGGTGCATTGTAACTTGCAACCTGTACCTTGCAACCTGCAACCTGCAACCTCCACCCCGTATCCTGTAAATCCCCCTACCATCAAGACCTACGCCATCACCACCTTCGAAGGCTTCGAAGAAATCCTCGCCGCAGAACTTACCGCCCTCGGCGCATCCGACGTTGAACCCGGCCGCCGGGTCGTGATGTGTAAAGGAGACAAAGCCTTCATGTACCGCGCCAACCTCAACCTGAGAACCGGCATCCGGGTACTCACCGAGATCGCCTCCTTCCGCGCCCGCAACGAGCAAGAGATGTACGACCAGCTAAAGGCCATCGACTGGAGCCCCTACCTCAAAGTAGACGGCTTCCTCTGGATCGATGCCAACACCCAGTCGGATTACCACCGCAACGCGGTGTACCTCAGCCAGCTCTTCAAAGACGCCATCGTGGACCAGTTCCGCGCGAAGACCGGCGAACGCCCCAGCGTAAGCAAAGAAGACGCCGACCTGACCCTAAACCTACACGTAACCCGCAACGACGAAGTGAGCGTGAGCCTCAACAGCTCCGGCGAGAGCCTGCACCGCCGAGGGTACCGCAAGCGCACCGGAGGTGCGCCCATCAACGAAGTGCTTGCCGCAGGGCTCGTCACCCTGTCGGGCTACGACGGAGAAGTGCCCTTCTGCGACCCGATGTGTGGCTCAGGGACCATCATCGCGGAGGCGGCGATGATCGCCGCGCGGCAAGCGCCTGGCCTCAATCGGTCCTTCGGATTCGAGCGGTGGCCAGACTTTGACCCCGCCCTCTGGGCATCCATCCGGCAAGAGGCCCGCGATAAGGTGCGTACCCCTCCCCACCCCATTCTGGCGAATGACATCGACGAGCTAACCCTCCGGCTAGCCAAGGTATCTCTGGAGCGCACCGGTTTGGTCCGCCACATTGGGTTCGAGTCTCGGCCCTTCAACCAACTCTCTGCACCTGCGCCCCGCCGCCCAGAAACAGATGATGAAACTGCGCCCGAAAGCGGCGGCATCCTCGTCACCAACCCGCCCTACGAAGTCCGCCTAAAAACCGGCAACATCGAACAACTCTACGAGATGATCGGTGATACCTTCAAGACCAACTGGAAGGGGTACTCCGCCTGGATCATCACCGGCAGCCCCGAGGGCCTGAAGTCGGTAGGGTTAAAGTCTACCGTCCGCATCCCGCTGATGAACGGACCGATTGAGGTGCGGTATGTGCGGTATGATCTGTATGAGGGGTCGCGGAAGAAGAAGGAAGATGAGTAGCACTGGGCTGAGGGCCTCCGGCCCGATGATGTGATTGATCGGGCCGGAGGCCTACGGGATATACATAAGTTGACATGGCCACAAACCCCCACCCCCAGCCCCTACCCCATCGGGGAGGGGAGCAAAACCGCTGCGGCTGCCGCCTTCGCTAAATCGTTGGCAACTGCTATTTTTATCATTTAG
>CALEDI010000141.1 GCA_937949535.1 uncultured Lewinella sp.
AAAACAAATGTTGTCTTGACAAATTTATTTTCTATCCTAAACCAAACCACTATACATTGACGCTGATTAAGTGGCCATTACGCTAAAACGCGTAGCGTTTTCACAAGTCCCTCCCCCGTGGGGAGGGATTTAGGGAGGGGGGGTTAGTCGATGTATAGCGGTTTGGTGTGCGTTATTAAGAGGAAACTCAAATATAACATTCTGTTTGCAGCAAAGCCATAGGGCGTTAGGGCTGGTCTTTTGGCAGACTAAAAAAAACGAAACACAGCACACACAAAAAAAACTCCCCGCCAACTTAAAGACTGAAGGGGAGCAAAAACCTGCTTTCAAAGATTTAAACTTAACATTGCTAATTGCCCCCAACATACGAGGGCAAAGCCCAAGAGTGGTTGGTTTTGGGCTCTAAACAGGTGTTTTTACCTAGTGAATAGAGGGTAAATACGTGGTTTGTTTGTTCTGGCAACAAAGCCTAGAACGACCCGAAAAGTGTAGATCACACTGTACTAGCCGCCGAACTGAAAGAGCTGATCGCCCCTGATCGGCGAATCCTGGTTCCTAAACCTTAGGCTTCCAGCCCTTCTCATATTCCCGGCCCCAAAGCTCCATCGCGGCGGGGTTGTTGAGCGGTTTGCCGGTTTCGGGGTCGATGTCTAGCGCGCCGGTAGTCCGTTGGGCGATGTTGCCGAGGTGGCAGATCGTGACGCTCGTGTTGGCGTCGTTGATGGGGCTATTGAGTTTTTCTCCGCTGTTGATGGCGGAGATGAAGTTGCGAATGTGGAGATCATCTAGCCCGCCGCCGCCACGGATGTCCATCTCAACGGATTTAGCGGCTTCGCTTTCACTGCGGACTTTCTTGCCCTTGAGGTCAAAGATGGTATAGCCCTGGCGGTTCATGTGGATGGAGCCTTCGGTGCCGAAGACCATCGAGCCGCGCCCGCTTTCCCAGAGTGCTTTCCCGTTGCAGCTTCGGCCTTCCCAGTTGATGGTTTTGCCTTCGGGGAACTCGTAGCCAACGATTTGGGTGTCGGGCGTTTCCCAGCCGTCTTTATAGTGGTAGCGACCGCCTGCGCTGGTTACTTTATTGGGGTAGTCTACGCCGAGTGCCCAGCGGCACATATCAATTTCGTGGGTGCCGTTGTTGAGCAGCTCGCCGGTACCGTACTCCCAGTACCAATGCCAGTTGTAATGCACGAAGCCTTCGTGGTATTCCTTGCGGGGGGCAGGGCCTTGCCAGAGGTCCCAGTCTAGCCATTCTGGGCGGTAGGTTTTTTTCGGGAACCCGATGCCGCCTCTGGAGTTGGCGTACCAAGCCTTGCCCGCGTAGGCCCTGCCGATAACGGTTTCTTCGTGGATTTCCTTCACGATTTTATTGAGGCTGATGGAGCTACGGGTCTGGTTGCCCATTTGCACCAGTTTACCGGTTTTTGCCTGCTTCGCCAGCAGCCATTCGCCTTCCTGCGGGTTGTGGCTACAGGGTTTTTCGAGGTAGACGTCTTTGCCTGCTTCGAGGGCCATAATGGCCATCGGGGCGTGCCAGTGGTCTGGGGTTGCGATCACGACGGCGTCTACATCGCGGTCGTCTAAGAAGCGGCGGAAGTCTTGGTTGCCCTTGGGGCGGTGGCTTTTGAGGTCGTAGATGGCCTTTTGGGTCTTTTCAACGGCGCGCGAGTCGACATCGCCGATGCCGTAGATCCAAGAATCGGTCGCTTTGGCGAAGGTGTTTGTGAGGCTGCCGCCGCGCCCGTTTACGCCGAATACCGCTACGTTTACGCGGCGGTTGGCACCGATGATGTTTTTACCAATGGCAGGGGCACCGATGGCTAAGCCCGCTCCGGTAAGGGCGGCGGTTTTGATGAATTTTCTTCTGGAAGACATGCTTGATCGATTAATAGTTGTTAATTAGAACTGTTAGCGGCTTGGGCGCGGGCGCGGGTGCTGGGGAGGTTTTTGAGGGCCGTAACACCTCTCATATCTCCGCTCTCCCGAGGAAAGGATGACGCCCTTCCCCTCAAAACTCACGAATTTTAATAGACCGGAAGGAGACCAAGTCTCCGTGGTCCTGAAGCAGGATCGGGCCTGCGGGCCAGCGGCCGAAGTTTTCCCAATCCTTGTATTTACTGTAGGCAACCAGTGCACGGAACATCTGGCTGAAGCGGTCATACTCAACAACTTTGTAGCCGTTGAGCCAGTGTTCTACGTGGCCGCCTTTTACAACGATGCGGCCCCGGTTCCAGTCTCCGATGCGGACTTCTTTGTTGCGGGGTGTATCGAGCACTTCGGCCGTGATGAGGTCATAGAGGGAGCCAGCGGTGCGGTTGCCGTTCACGCCCATTTTTGCGTCGGGGTGGTTTTTATCGTCCAAGATCTGGAATTCTAGGCCGATGGCGGAGCCAGTGCCTTTATTGAGTTTGGGGTCTACGAAGTACTTCACGCCCGAGTTGGCGCCTTTGGTTGGTTTGAACTCAAACTGGAGTTCAAAATCGCTGAAGTGCTCAGTCGTGATGATGTCTCCGCCGTTGGTGCTTTCGCCGCCGTTGCTGGCGAGTACGCTGAGCTCGCCGTCGGTTATTTCCCATCCGGTTTTGGGGAAGCCATCGAGCTTGGCACCGCGCCAGCCGTTGGTTGTTTTGCCGTCCCAGAGCAAGCGCCAGCCGTGGCGGGCTTCGTATTCGGTTAGGGTATTGGGGAGGTTGTTGGCCTGCATGGCATAGACCGCCCCCGGCAGCCGGTCCGCTGCTGTTGCGCCTTCCTTGATCTCAAGATTCCGCCATTGCACCTGCGTGCCCGCCAACTGTTCCGGAATGCTGTGTACCTGCAAGCAAATCATGCCGGAGGCGTCGAAGTCGTCCACCATATTGGCCGCCGGAACACCGTTGATGAAGGTGCGCAACTCGTTGCCGATCGCTTCGATGCGCGCCGTATTCCAACCTGCCTGGCGGTAAGCAGTGCGGGCGGGTGGGTTGTAGTGTAGGGGATAAAGCCACCCCCGGCGGCCCTCGTCGTAGATGCCACCAGTGTACGCACGGGGGCTAGGGTCAATTTCCATCTGGTAGCCATAGATTCGGCGCAGGTCTTTTTCTTGTCTCCACTGCGCACGAAACATGACGCCGGAGTTGAGATTTGGGTCGTCTTGAAACTCAAACGTAAGTACAAAATCTCCGTAGGGGCGGTCGGTACAAAGGAAGGAATTGGGCGTTTGTACTACGGCCGTGCCTACCAATACGCCGTCTTTGGCCTCGTAGGTAGCCGTGCCGCCGTACTGCTCCCAGCCGGAGAGGTCTTTGCCGTTAAAAAGCGGAGTGAACGCTGTCTCCTGGGCGTACAAAGCAGCACCCAAGGCAGTAAATAATATGTAGAATACTAACCTAGTCATAGTTTAATTTTGGTAAAAGGTAAGAAAAGTTATTAAAGTTGACCCTGAATGTGCTCGACTGAATACACCACAGCATTAAACACGTAACTTGAGCCTCAAACAAAAAACATTACCCACCCATGCTAGGAGACATCTGGAACGCCACCCTAAAAGGAATGAACGACCTGGCTGGTTCAGTAGGCGACGGCGCTAAAGAAAAAAGCCTCGCCATCATTGAAGACTGGCTAGAAATCTTCCCTCAACTCGCCGAATACGGCCTAGAAATAACGAGCTTTAGCATGGGGCTAGCCATCAGCCCCAGCCTCAACGTTGAGCTGTTGGGCAACCACGAAAATTGGTCTGAGGAAGCCATCGCAGAACGCCTGCGAAACCATAAAGGCGAACACTCCATCACTACCGTACTGACCGCCATCCGGACGGCGTACCGCCTGCAAAAGAAGACCCAAGCAGTACTCAAAGATCCGCTCATCCTGAAGGTCGTCGTCAAAATATCGCCCGAAGTGCGTGTCGTGTTGGGCCAACCGATCTTGGATGACTAGGGTTCAGCTTTCAGGAATCAGCGTTCAGAATGTAACAGCGGTACCCTGAACGCTGAATCCTGATTTCTGAATCCTGACCCCTCAAAATCCTCACTGCAAATGAAAATCCTAATAGCCCCCGATAAGTTTAAAGGCACCCTGGGCGCGAGCGAAGTCGCCGCAGCTATCGGGCGGGCCATCCGCAGAAAATACCCCCAGGCGGAAATCATTGAACAGCCCATGGCCGACGGCGGAGAAGGAAGCCTAGAACTACTAGCCGCAGCACTCCCCATCACCCACCGCCACCGCCTACAAGTAACCGGCCCGCTGCGCAGGCCCGTACTGGCGGAATACCTCTTGGCCGACAATAAGGCGTACATCGAAATCGCTACCGCCTGCGGCCTAAAACACGTACCTGCTCCTCGCCGAAACCCCGCCGAGACCACCACCATCGGCGTTGGCCAACTGATCGACGATGCGATCGCTCGTGGCGCAACAGACGTCTACCTATTTCTCGGCGGCAGCGCCACAAACGATGCCGGTGCCGGGATGGCGGCCGCGCTGGGTTACCGGTTTTTTAGTAACCGACCGAACGACTTCGTGCCTACCGGATCGTCCTTGCGCTACGTTGGTCGGATTGATACCGAAGAGGTGCTTCCCGAACTAGGGCGCGTTCGTTTTACGGCTGTTTGCGACGTAGACAACCCGCTCCTTGGCCCGCAAGGAGCAACCTACACCTACGCGCCCCAAAAGGGCGCCCAAGCAACCGAGCTCCCCGACCTAGAAGCATCAGTGGCACACTTCGCAGAGCAGCTGAACCACTGGCTGAAAACTGATGTCTCCACCGCCCCCGGCGGCGGAGCTGCGGGCGGCTTGGCTGCGGGCGCAATGGCGTTTTTGAACGCAGATATTCGTGCTGGTACCGACGTACTGATGGGGGCGGTAGGTTTCGATGCCTTATTGAAGGATGTCGACCTCGTCATTACGGGCGAAGGCAAAATTGACGCGCAAACATTGCACGGCAAGGTGGTGAGTGGGGTAGCCAAGCGGGCCAGGGCCGCTGGCGTGCCTAGGGTGATTGCGCTGTGCGGCAGGAGTGAAATCAGCCCGCAAGATGCTGCGGCGCTTGGCTTGAACGATGTTTATGCACTACTGGATTTGTCTTCCATAACCCTCGAAGAAGCCATGTACCGGACGGCAAACAGTTTGGAGCGGTTGGTGGGGGTTAGGTTTTAAGGCGTGAGAATTCCTTGAAATTGCCAATTTGGTTTGAATACCTATATTGAGCATTAATAGAACGGTTACCAACATCTGCGGAGATGTTTTGTCTCGTCACATCATAAACACACCTTTATATACAAATGGCTTACTTTAAGAATATACCCCAAATCCGCTTTGAAGGCAAGGAAAGCGACAACCCCTTTGCTTTCAAGTTTTACGACAAAAACCAAGTCGTAGCTGGAAAGACGATGAACGAGCACTTCAAATTTGCCATGGCTTGGTGGCACACCCTCCGCAACACGGGAGGCGACCCCTTCGGCCCCGGAACAGCCAACTACCCTTGGCTCGGAGACAATGACCCCGTACAGGAAGCAAAGAACGCTGTGGACGCCGGATTCGAGGTGATGGATAAACTCGATATGGACTACTTCTGCTTTCATGACATCGACCTGCTGGAAGAAGCCGGTGCCGATCTGGACACTTACGGCCGCCGCCTAGAAGAAGTGACCGATTACCTGAAGCAAAAAATGGATGCCGAGGGCCGCAAAGTCCTCTGGGGAACCGCGAACCTGTTCAGCCACCCCCGCTACATGAACGGCGCGAGTACAAACCCCGACTTCGACGTTGTCGCCTACGCAGGCGCACAACTTAAAAACGCCATAGACGCTACCATCAAGCTTGGCGGCGAGAACTACGTCTTCTGGGGGGGGCGCGAAGGCTACATGAGTTTGCTCAACACAGACTTGGGCCGCGAAGTAGACCACCTCGCTCAGTTCCTGACCCTAGCACGAGACTACGCCCGCAAGCAAGGCTTTAAGGGGACCTTCTTCATTGAGCCGAAGCCCTTCGAGCCCAGCAAGCACCAGTACGATTTCGACTCCGCTACCGTAGCAGGCTTCTTGCGGAAGTACAACCTGATGGACGACTTCAAACTCAACATTGAGGTCAACCACGCAACACTGGCCCAACACACCTTCCAGCACGAACTGGCCGTAGCCGTTTCCGAAGGCTTGCTAGGCTCCATCGACGCAAACCGAGGAGATTACCAGAACGGTTGGGATACCGACCAGTTCCCTACCAACGTACCCGAACTGACCGAAGCCATGCTGGTTATTCTCGAAGGCGGCGGCATCCAGGGCGGCGGTATAAACTTCGACGCGAAAACGCGCCGCAACTCTACCGACCTAGCCGACATTTTCCACGCCCACATCGGCGGTATGGATGCTTTCGCCCGAGGCTTAATCGCCGCAGACAAGATCCTGACCAGCAGCCAGTACAAGGCCATGCGCGAAGAGCGTTACTCGTCTTTTGACACCGGCAACGGCAAGAAGTACGAAACCGGAGCACTCACCCTCGAAGAACTGGCGAAGATCGGCCACGCTCAAGGAGAACCGAAGCAAACCTCTGGCCGCCAGGAGCTTTACGAAAACATTCTTACGCAGTACAGTTAGGCAACTCACCGGGCCCATGAAGTCTTGCTTCTAAACCTAGGGTGTGTAATCTGCCTGTAAATTAGTCCGCCGATTATCATCAAAACGCGCAGCGTTTTTATAAGCCCCTCCCCCCGTGGGGAGGGGTTTGGGGAGAGGGTTTGCGCGC
>CALEDI010000142.1 GCA_937949535.1 uncultured Lewinella sp.
CTCAACTACAAAATCTACCCCTTCAACTACGCACAAGTCTACCCCGAAGACGATGACTTCCTGCGGCTCATCAAAGAGGAAGTTTTGCCCCGCGAGCAAATCATCTTCGCCAGCCCGGTGTATTGGTATTCCATGTCGGGGCCGATGAAGGTCTTCTTCGACCGAATCAGTGATTTGCTGAAGAGTCGCAAGGATTTGGGGCGCCAGCTACGCGGCAAACGGATGTCCGTTCTCTCCGTCAACAACGACGAGCTTGTCAACGCCTCCTTTTTCGATGCTTTCCGCCTTTCGGCCGAATACCTCGGTATGGAATACGGCCCCGTTTGGCACGGATGGGTGAGGGAGGACGGGGAGGATGGGTTGCGGCAATGTGCTTACGGCTGAAGCCGTAAGCTGTAATTACTAAGCCCTGCGGGCTGCATGGGGCTTCGCCCCCTATCCTTGCTCCAAACAACCTTACCTTGCATCCTGCGGCCGCGCCCAAAATGCCCGCGCCTTCTAAAAAACACCCCCACACGATGCTTTCCAGAACCTTCGCCTTCCTCTTCCTTGCCCTGGCCTTCTACGCCTGCAACGCCGATACCGATACCGCTGCCAACAGCAAATTCTCGGTCCCCTACGAAAAATTTGAGCTCGAAAACGGCCTAGACGTGGTGCTCCACGTCGACAAATCCGACCCGGTCGTCGCGGTAGCGCTGACCGCCCACGTAGGCTCCGCCCGCGAAAAAGAAGGCCGCACCGGCTTCGCCCACCTCTTCGAGCACCTCCTATTCCTAGAGTCCGAAAACCTAGGCAAAGGCGGCCTCGACGCCATGAGTGCCCGCATCGGCGGCTCCGGAGCCAACGGCTCCACCAACCGAGACCGGACGAACTACTTCCAGACCGTCCCGAAAGACGCCCTAGAAAAAATGATCTGGGCCGAAGCCGACAAGCTCGGCTGGTTCATCAATACCGTTACCGAACCCGTACTCGCCAAGGAAAAGCAGGTCGTGAAAAACGAAAAACGCCAAAGCGTAGACAACCGCCCCTACGGCCACAACCGCTACGTAATCGGTAAGGCCCTCTACCCAAAAGACCACCCCTACAACTGGCAAGTCATCGGGTCGTTGGAAGACCTCGACGCGGCAACGGTAGCCGACGTGCAGGAGTTTTTCCGCCGCTGGTACGTACCCAACAACGTAACCCTCACCATCGCTGGTGATTTTGAGCCCGCCCAAGCAAAGGAATGGGTAGAGAAGTACTTCGGCGAAATCCCCGCCGGCGAAGAAGTAAAAAACATGGCCGTCCGCCAAGGACAGCTCAGCGAAACCATCAAGCTCTACCACGAAGACAACTTCGCCCGCCTGCCCCAACTCACGATGGTATGGCCAACGGTAGAACAGTACGCCAAAGACGCCTACGCCCTCGACGTCCTGACAGACTTCCTCTCCAACGGCAAGGAAGCCGACTTCAACGAAGTGCTCGTGGATGAGCAAAAGCTCGCCGCCAACGTATACTTCTACAACGGCACCTCCGAACTGGCGGGCGAAGCCCAGCTCATTGTACGTGCCTTCCCCGGCACCTCCCTCGATTCCGTGATGGTAGGCGTAGAAGCCGCTTTTGCCCGCTTCGAGGCCGAAGGCATCTCCGAAACCGCCCTGAGCCGCATCAAAGCCGGACAGGAAACCCAGTTTTACAACAGCCTGAGCAGTGTACTCGGCAAGGGGTTCCAACTGGCCCAGTACAATATGTTTGCCGACAACCCCGGCTTCGTAGAAGAAGACATCCAGAATATCCTCGCCGTCACTACCGCAGACGTGAAGCGGGTATACGAAACCTACCTGAAGGGCAAGCCGTTCGTTGCCACCAGCTTCGTACCGAAAGGAGAAAAAGCCCTCGCCCTAACCGGCTCTACCAAAGCCGAGGTAGTAGAAGAAGAGATCGTTGAAGGCGCAGAAGAAAGCTTCGATGCCTCCATCACGGCCGAGTACGAGCCTACGCCGTCTACTTTTGATCGGTCTGCCGAGCCAGCCTACGGCGAAGCCCCTTCCATTGAGCCACCTACAGTATGGCAGGCGGAGCTGGGCAACGGCATTGATGCCTTCGGCATCGAGAACACCGAGGTCCCGCTGGTCAGTTTCAACCTCACCATCGCTGGCGGCCAACTACAAGAAAGCCTCAGCAAGCCGGGGGTTGCCAACATGCTCGCCGAGCTGATGAACAAAGGCACCAAGAACAAAACCACCGCCGAACTGGAAGCCGCCATCCAGCAACTCGGCGCGCGCATCAGCGTCTATTCCTCTACCGAAAGCTTCGTTGTTTCTGGCAATACCTTGGCCCGCAACTACCCCGCCACGATGGCGTTGCTGACCGAAATCTTGCTGGAGCCCCGCTGGGACGCCGAAGAGCTGGAAACCATCCGCCGGGAAACCCTCAGCGACCTGGAGCAAAACGCCGCCTCGCCCAACGCCATCGCCAACGCACAATGGAATAAGCTGATCTATGGAGCAGACAACATCCGGGCCTACAACGAGCTCGGCACCGCCGAATCCATCCCCACCATCACGATGGACGACCTGAAGGCCTACTACACCAACTACCTCTCGCCTTCCGTAGCGAAGCTGAACGTGGTTGGCGCACTCAACGAAGCCGAAGTAACGGCCGCCCTCGATAAGCTGGTGGAAACGTGGGAAGCCAAAGACGTAGCCGTGAGACAGTGGCCCGTCCCTACCCCACCCGCTACGGCAAAGGTGTACTTCTACGACGTGCCGGGCGCGAAGCAATCCGTCCTCCGCATCGGCAAGCCCTCCCCCACCGTTACGGACGCCGACTACTACCCCGCCACGGTGATGAACTACATCCTCGGCGGCGGCGGCTTCGCCTCCCGCCTGACGCAGGAACTGCGCGAAAGCAAAGGCTACACCTACGGCATCTACTCCGGTTTTTCCGGCTCGAAGGAAATCGGGGAGTTCCAGATCGGCAGCGGCGTGCGCAGCAACGTGACGCTAGAATCTGCCCAAGCCATCAAGCAAATTCTGGAGGAATACCCCGAGACGTTCTCGGAAAAAGACCTCGAAACCACCCGCAGCTTCCTCACCAAGTCCAACGCCCGCGCCTTCGAGACCGCCGGCGCGAAGCTCCGAATGCTCGACAATATGAGCGAGTACGGCTGGAAAGCCGACTACGTAAAAGAGCGCGAAGCCATCGTGCGCGGTATGAGCCAAAAGAAGATCAAACAGCTCGCCGAGCAGTACCTCAAACCCGGAGAAATGATCTGGTTGGTGGTAGGCGATGCGGCCTCGCAGGCCGAACGGCTGAAGGGGCTTGGGTATGGGGAGGTGGTTTTGTTGGAGTAGGGAGGCGCTATCTTTTACTTCCCCAAACAACACTTCTTATGTTTTTTCCCGCTCCCACACGGGCAGGGCTCGTTGCGGCCAACCTTGCGTGTTATTGGTGCAGGTATAGTAGCCTCAGTTTTCTTCTCTTCAAACATCCGAGCTATACGGTCGGTCAGGATGCTATCTAAAGGCGTGGTAAAGTCGGCGATGTCGAGGGGGAAGTCAGAAGGCATTTTTCGTTCTATGTAAGCCTCTGTGTAGTATTCATAAGGTGTAGCAGGTTGTGGTTCTCTGTCACCGACATCAAGCGGGCGGTGAAATTCAAACTCAATATCTTCAACTAAGCCGCAGATAGTAGAATTGATGAGTTGTTGCGCTTCCACCTCCCGTGCGAGGGGCAATAGTTCGGTTGCCCGTAATACCCTTGCACCTTCGAGGACATAAGCGGACAGGTTTGTATCAACGAAAAAGCGGTCAGTGGGCTCGTTGAGCATTCGCTGCCAGACTTGCCGAAACCCGTCTAACACTTCCGCGCGTTGGCTAGGAAAGTACAGCGCAATCTGCACCAATACTTCCACCACCAGCGAGCGGTCTTGATGGTAGTTTTTAGGTTCTAGTAAGTAATCGATCAGCGCAGATGGTTGCTTTTGGGCCAATGAAAACAAGACTGGTTGGTAATAGGTGTTGGCGTAATCGTCGAAGGCATAAAGTACCGTTTCGTCGTCGATGCGCAAGAAATCGAGCACTTCTGTGAGTGCTTCGGTGGCTTCTAAAGCCGCTAAGGTGTATAGAGCATGAACTTCGGGAAAGGTCCACTCATCATGAATTTCTTGCCAATCTTCCCGTTCATCTTTTTGTAGGTAGTGGCTGATACTAGTGCGTAGGATGTTCCGCAAGTCGGCAATGAGGCTTTTCCGAGGCAAGGCGAGCAGCGCGTCGAGCTTTTCTTCCCTCATGTCTTCGATCTTACTATGGTATAGTTCTTCTATTGCAGGGAGAGTGAATGGTTGGCAAGAATAAGCACTGGTTACGGTACTGGTTACGGCGTGTTCTACATGGCGAGCCAGTTGCTTACTGTTTTGGTGGCGTTGTCTCGCCTTCTCGATCATTTTGAGCTGGTAATGATCAATGCAAATCTTCAATTCCTCTTCATTTGTTCCGAATTCCAGCAGGCGGTTAATCCTAGCTTTGGCTTCTTTCATTTTGTTTTGGTAGACAAGGTAAATTATGGCTGCGCGTTCAAAAGCGAGGAGTTCCGTTTGGTGGTAGCTACCGTCCGAGCGTACGGGCCAGTCGGTTAGGGAAAGGTTCTTGCCCAGTTTAGAGCCATGCGCCAGTACCCAGCTTTCTTCCAGATGTAAAAGAACGTAACAGACAGGGCCAAAAAGATAGTTGGGGTGCTTTCGCATGGTGCGCTCCAACGTTTTACGGGCTTGCTCCTGTTGCCCACAGGTCGCGTAGGCAATGTAGAGAAAATTGAGAAACTGTGTTTCCTTGGGGTACTGAGCAATCAGTTTTTCCAACCGAGGAATCGCCCATAAAGGCTTTTCTCTGGATGCGTAATGCATCTCGTCGGAGGCATCTTCGAGCGCCTGATCGTTCGATTCTCTCACGGGCTCGGGGGAAACGTTCAAACCATACTTTTCTTTAAAGCCAGCGTAGTTAAATCTTTCCATCGTATCGTTTTTTGGCAGAAGTAGATTGGTGCGCGAACGCAGGTGCAAAGATAGTTGAGGGAGAGGTAGGGCAGTCAAGTATCTGTCCGTTTGAAGTGCTGGGGCGAGCCCCCCTAGCCGCCCCCAGAACCAACAAGCGGTACGCATACAAAACCTATCAGATGGCGTTTACGCACTACTTGGTCAGAAATGGACGAGCAAAAGTTCTAGTAGGCAGTACTGATGTGCAAGAATCTACTTGACAACCCAATAGGCCGCGCCCGTCAACCTCCGTTGCGTCAACACCCGTTGACGCAACAGACTCCGGCTAAAAGCACAAGAAATAAGCCGGGAACTAGTACAGTGTAATTTAAGTTTGTTGACTTTTGTGCTGGTGGATTTTATTGGCTGGTAAGGCGGTAAAACCGGAGTTTAGCCGTAGCTAAATGAGGATTTTACCAACGCAGCCAGTCGATAAAAGACGCCGCAGAAAAGGCAATGAAACTTAGATTACACTGTACTAGGCGGCTATGACGTAACCTACCGTGGCTACTCACTTGAAGACGTGATGGGCTGAAGGTTCTTAGCCCGCTACGAGCGTTCGGGATAACTCATGTTGCGCACCTTAGAGATGCCCAACCACTCAACCAGCCTCATACGCCTCCGCCGTCAGCCCAAATTCAGGATCAACCACCTTCACCTCCGCCCACGTCAGACCGTACAAACGGTACACCAATACGTCTATCTCCGCCTCTAAGGCCGTCGTGTCGGCGGTGGGGGAGGTTTGAATGCGGTTAGCTAATTCACCAATCTTTGATGGAATATTACTGGGGAACCGAAGACGCTTTAAATCATGTAGTGAAATTCTAGGGAAGGTGTTTGTAGCTAATTTGTTCGACGACTTGAGGTAAATCCAACTAATAAACTTAGAATTGAGAAGTCCAAGGATTGACCACATGTTTTGTTCCTTTCGAAGAGGAATGATATTTAGTATTGATTTGTAGTTTATGAAATCTTCTGATGTTAAAGCTGCATGAATCATATATGGAGGTTTGTTAGTTATTTCCCTGACTAATATCCTTGTCCCTTTAAAGTATTTTTCATCTCTAGGATGTGCAAGCCAATCACCATAAGAAACGTAAGATTCTCCAGGGTATAAAATTTTATACCTGCTAACATCTTTGCCATTTAGTTCACGTTTAAAGCTTTCGTCTTTCTTCTCTTTACTATGATAAGCTCTGGATGCAATAATTTCCTTGCTTTGCCCAGCGTATGAGTCGTAAGCCTGAATGCCTACAGAGAAATCAACATTTTCTTCTAAGTTTTGGAATGTCTTCGTTTTTTCTAGTACTCCAACTTCGTCTGGTTCAAGAAGAATGTTGAACTTGTCCTCCCTTATATAGTATTCCCTAGAATGACAGTAGCTGGGGTGTATGTATAGATCCACTTCGGAATTAGCCGTGTTCAGAGGGAGTATCTTTATTTCAATATTTTTCAGAAATGTTGCTTTACTGGATGATTGAAAATCAAAAATAACGGTATCGACAGTTGCTTCATCGAAAACATTTGTGTTCAACCGATAAAATTGCCTGATGTTACCTGATTCGAGTACATGCCGTCTTAGAGTCTTTGCCTCGTTTATGGTGAGCCATGTATGAGGGACAATATAATTCAAGTTGCCTGACTTGTTCAGAATGTTTATTGATAGCTCAATAAAGAATCCGTACGAGTCATATTTACCTACGATTGTTTTAAAATTATTTTTAAAGAAAGCCTTTTCGGAAGAAGAAAACTTTACCCCATAAGGCGGATTCCCCACCACCACATCAAAGCCAACAAAAGTCCCTTCGGCATCCAGTACGCTGGGGAACTCAAAGCGCCACTCGAAGGCTTGTTCGTAGATTTTATTGTTTTCGGTTTCTACGAATTCGGCTTCTAGTTTGGCTACTTGTTTTTCTTGGCTGAGCAGTGCTTTACGTACTTTCTTTACCCTTGCGTCCTCGATACCGAAACGCTCGGCGGCGGCGATGTCGTTCAGAGACTGGTCGCGCTTGCCCCTTGCGTTGGCCAAATCCTTTCGTTTGGGGTCGTTGCGGCTGATGTGGGTCCGGAAGTTGCCCTTCACGCTGTCGATCAGTTGCAGGAGTTTGTCTTTGGCTTCCTTGCCGGTGGCGCGGTGGTAGTCTACTACGGCTTGGCGGTAGTCGGCTAGGGTCAGGCCGCTGTCTTTCAGGGCGCCGGAGAGGTCGTCGTTGAGGGCGAAGCGGGAGATTAGGGAGTTGCCCTGCTTGATGTTGATGTCGATGTTGGGCAGGGTTTCTAGTCTCCCCCGGCCCTCCGAAGGGGGGAGATGCGCGGCAGTACCCCCTGGGTTTGCGCTCCTTTTTTGGGCACTTGGGCGGATGTAGTAAGCGTTTTTGAGCAGTTCGATCCAGAGGCGGAGGCGGCATATTTTTACGGAGTTGGGGTTGAGGTCTACGCCGAAGAGGCAGTTCTCGATCAGGGTCCGTTTTTCGTGGAAGATGGTTTCCTGGATGGTTTGGGTGAGGTCATCGGCTCGGATTTGGCCGTTGGCGTCGGTCCGGACGTGGTATTCGTAGGGTTCGCCGTGTTGGTCGGAGACGATGAGTTCGTCGTTCACGACCGTGGCCTTTATATCAACCTTCTTTGCACCTGCGTCCGCGCCCAAAATGCCGAGTTCAGACTTGGTAGCGATGAGTTCGTTGAGGGCCGAGACGAGGAAGTGGCCGGAGCCGACGGCGGGGTCGCATACCGTGATGCTGTTCACGAGTTGGTTGGCCGCCAGCCGTTCTTCGGCTTTGTAGGTTCCGGCCAGGTAGTTGGTCAGGTCGGCGAAGCTGTCGGAATCAAAACGGGCAAAAAGGCCGTCGTTGTCCTTAAATTTCTGGACCACGGCGCGGCGGATGGTCTCGCGGCACATATACTCCGTGATGAAGCCGGGGGTGTAGAAACTGCCGTCGCGGTAGCCATTGATTTTTTCAAAAATGAGGCCCAACACGCTGGCGTTGATGAGGCGTTTGTTTTCCTCCTGTATGCGGGCTTTTCCTTCGCTGCTAAAATCGTAGGCATCTAGGAAAGCGAAGAGGTATTCGAGGGGTTTCATCGTTTCCGGCACGTCCTCTTTTTGGGCGCGGGCGCGGGTGCGAAGGATGGATTGAGGGGCGAGGGGCAGCTCGTATTGGTCTTTCAGGAAACTGACTTGCAGGGTCACGGCCTCCAGCGGGCTGATCTCGAACAGGCTGGAGTTGAGGTAGGGGACGTGGGCGAAGTTTTGCACGTGGTTGGCGCGCGCTGCGGGCTTGGTGTTCAGCACGTCGATGAAGAGCGTATTGAGGGCGTCGTAGTCTTGCACCAGTTCGTTGGTCAGGAATCGGGTGCTGGTGGTGCGGTCGGTTTTCTGTGTCTTAGGGCCTTCGGCGTGGTAGGCCACGAGTTGGCTTTCGAGGAGTTTCAGGAACAGCACCCGGTTTACCCACGTGGTGCAGAGTTCTAGCGCTGCGCCGAAGCGGCGTTCTTCTAGGTCGTTGCCGTAGGCGCGGAAGTCTGGGGCTTTGTCTAGCCGGTTGTCTCGGCCCGCGATCTGGAGGGTATTTTCCAGCAGGCTAGCGGGGTGGCGGTTGGGGCCGGTTGCGCGGCGGATGATTTTTTTGCCGCCGTTTTTCTTTTCGCGGCCTTTGCTGTCTACGCCTACTTCTTCGAGGCCGATGATGTGGAGGAGCTCGCGGTAGAAGCCCTTGTCTAGCTTATTGCTGTCGTTGGCGAATGGCCGGCGCAGCAGGTGTGGCGGGCTCAGGATTTTGTAGAGCGGGGTGAGGTTGTCGTCGGTTTCGGGGTCTCCGTCGTCTACCCATTTCCGGAACTGGCTGATGGTGAAGGTGGTTCCGTGCAGGGTATCGTCCAGTTCTTCGATGTGGCGCTTAATGATCTCGTAGACCGTGTTGTTGGTCTTTCCTGTGTCGGCATCGGCGGCGATCACTTTGTTGCGGAACCGTTTCTTTTCCCAGAAGAGGCGCTCAAACTCTCGGTCGGGGAAGAGGTAGGTTTCGTCGGCGTCGGTAATCATGAGGGTTTTGATGGCCGTATTGCCTTCGTTGCGCTCGCGGATGAAGTAGAGCACCAGCTCGTGGAGGCTCTTCACGTTGGGCTTTGCGGCCGAGAACATTTCGGCTTTATTGGCTTTGCGCTTGGCTTCAATCATCACCCCCACGGGTTCCTTGGCCTTCGGCCCGTCGTGGATCACGAGGTCGATGCGGCCCTTGGGGGCTACGAGGCAGTCGGCGTTTTTGTACCAGACTTCCTTGAGGAAGTCCTGAAAGTGGCCCTTATGGTTTTCTTCAGATTCGTTGGTATTCGCGATGCGGTCCAGCAAAAGCGGGAGTTCGCGCTTCAGGAGATCAATTTCCTGCCGGGTAACTTTTTCCTTGCGGTAGGCCTGGTTAAGGGCTTTTTGGGGGGTATTGGTGGTCGCTTTCAACGGGGGGATGGGTTAGGGAGGTAAGGTAGGGAAAATCTGTGTGGTTGGGGGGGGGGTAACACACAAAATATTTTTATCTAAAAAAATAACTAAATTTGTTTACATTATCACAGACTACCCCTCTCCCTATGCAATTTATGTACGTTGATGAAAGTGGTGATCCTGGAGTCTACACAGGATCAAATTCCCCGCACTTTATACTCTCTGGGCTAATTTTATCCGAGACAGAGTGGAACCGTACGCTGCGGGAGTTGAGTGACTTTAAGCGCTACTGCCGAGATACTTATGGGTTACCTATTGGTACGGAACTACACGCTTCTGAGCTTATCCGGATTAAAAGCATTGACGATTACAGGAAAATTCGTAAAGCGGACCGGTTGAGATTACTGGAGGATTTCACCCAAAACGTGGCCAGTATTTTTCGTTCAGGTAAGGTACTTAATGTGTGTTTTGATAAGAAAAGTCACCCCAAACTAGCCGAGTTTCAAACTATTGCTTGGACTCGCCTGATCCAGCGGTATGATACTTATCTGCGTAAAAGTGTAAATGATCAAGGTGTCATTTTTGCTGACGATACAGATGAACCTCTTATAAGGCAGCTTTTGCGAAAAATGAGAGCTTACAATCCGGTGCCAAACCAGTACGGCGGCGGCTACCGAATGGTACCTACCGATCGAATTTTGGAAGATGTAATAATGAAGGCCTCAGATCGCTCGTACTTTATACAAGCGGCGGATGCCGTCGCTCATTGCCTTTACCGACGAGAGTATGTAAAAGGTAGTCTAAGGAAGTTTCGCGTGGAACGTTATTTCGATCATTTGGAGCCGATTCTGCTCAAGAAAGCAGCGGCCAGTGACCCGTTAGGTATAGTCAGGAAATAAAAATGCCCCGGCTAGATCAGCCGGGGACTTTTCGCGGCCCAACAACCCCATGCGGGGAAGACAGGTCGCTATTCTTAAAGTTGAGATAAGCTACACAACAGTTGTATAACACTGGTAAAGATGAGGTGGTTTACAAGACATTTGCAAATCATCTTTAGAAATAGCCTTATATTTTATTCAACATCGAGATGTTCTAGTACAGTGTAATCTAAGTTTGTTGACTTTTGTGCTGGTGGATTTTATTGGCTGGCAAGGCGGTAAAACCGGAGTTTAGCCGTAGCTAAATGAGGATTTCACCAACGCAGCCAGCCGATAAAAGACGCCGCAGAAAAGGCAATGAAATTTAGTACACGGCACAAGTGTCTACATTTGATCGTTACTGTAACCTCCGTTACAGTAACGGGGGTTTCATTAAATCGCCTGTCTTTGTCCAATGGAATTCTACGGAAGAGACAAACAATTAGCTGCGCTGAGAGAAATAGCCAACCGAAGCCACACCAACGCCTAAATGACGGTGATTAGTGGGCGGCGGCGAGTAGGCAAGACCCGCCTTATCAAAGAGAGTTTTACGGGGGAAGAAGTTCTTGTATTTTTTTGTGTCTCGTAAGGAGGAGTCCATGCTGTGCGGAGAGTTTCATGCTTCAGGTTAAGCAATCGATCTAATGGACTAATGTTCATGTTACGTTCTGGGGGGTTGTGCCTACTCCCCCTCCTGCATCCCCCACTTCAAATTCCAGAACCGCCCCTTCCAGAGCTGCTTATGCGTCCAGTGCAGGACGAACTCGTCGGGCTTGAAGTCTTCGCCAAGCCATTCTATGAAGTCTTCGTATTCGGCGTGGGAGGGGTCATTGATGATTTTCAGGATGCGTTGGTAGTTGTGGATGCCGCCGCTGTCTTCCTTTGGGCCGCGCCTTGCGCCAGCGATGCAGCGGGGGTAGAGGATCTCGTCGTCTACTTCGGGGAGGGCATTCAGTACGATGCGGTGTTGCCAGTTGTCGCCGAAGTCGTAGACGTAAGTCATTTCATCGCCGATGTTTTTTAGTAATTGCCCGATGCGGACGCTGCGGGAGTCTTCGTCGCTGCTGGGCACGTCGGGGTGAGGCATGGCGAAGTGTACACCGTTGTGGACAAACTCATGCAGGTGGCTTTCTTCCCAGTCGAAGGCGACTTGGAGCATTCCGTGGAGGTCGGGCAGCAGGGTGTCGTCTGGCACCACGATGGTCCTGAAGATTTCCGGATCGCTACCGACGATGTTGATGCGCAGTTGGAGCGCACCCTCCACGTCGCCGGGATTGCGCGGCCAGTCTGGGTAGCTAGGGTCAGCGTTGGGGTAACGAGCGTTTGTTCCCAACTCCGACTCACTGATTACAAACTCAAGAAGGTCTTGCAACTGGCTTTCCAAGAAAGCCCTAGCCTCCGAGAGTTTGGGGAGGCGATCAAATTCTTCATCGAATAACTCCGCTACTACGAGGAAGTTTCCGCTACTATTTATGAAAACTCCAAGGATGATGTCTTTGGCAATTCCGATCAACAGTTCTTCCGGTATTCCTACCCGGAGGAGATCGTCTAACAGCTCAAATACGTAAGGCAAGTCTGGGCCTGCAACGGCTATTTTGGTGCAGACGGAGGCGTGCGCTATCAGCGCGGTGACCGAGTAGCCGTCTTCGTTATCGAAGGTGTAGGCGTTGAGGTCGAATTTAAAGTCGAGTCTTTCCGCTTCCTCGAAGCCCAGGTCTTTATCAATATTAAATAGCATATTGAGGTAGCTCGAAACGAAGTAAGGCTGGCTGGGAGCTTCCGCTACGAGGCCACGTAGAAGGTGGGCGGCGTCTTCGGTCTTGTCTCCGCTAATCGAGATGGCATAGTCTGCGCGCAGCAGCCGGTTGTTAGGGAAGCGTTGGAGCAAAGCCTCTAAGGCCTCCGGAGAGGCTTCTTTTCCATTGCCATCCTCATAAATCAACGCATCAACGGCGGCATCTCCGGTGCTTTTATAGTTGAGCGTGATTTTATAGTTACGTTTTTCGAGCAAGTAGTCGAAATCCCATCCATCCTGAACGGGAACGTCGGGGTCTAACAAATCCCTAAAAGAGGGGCTGTCGTCCAGCATTTCGGCAATCCATTCTTGGACGTACTTCACGTATCCCCTCGGGCCGTCTTGTTGGCGGTAAAGCCGACAGCTTTTGCGCAGGTCATTGAAGCCCATCACGTAAAGTTCTTCTACCTGTGTGACGGGCCGCCCTCCGGGACTGAAACTGCCATCTAGCAGGTCTTCTGGCCCGCCGGCTGCCTCCCATTTCACGAGGCATTCCCAAATCATATCCATCAAGGCCGCACGGTCTTTGCGCGTCGAGTCGGGCTCTGCTACTACCTTTCCTTGCCGTAAGGCTTGGAAGTAGTTGCGGTACTGTTGGTACACCCACTCAATGTCCTTATCTTGTAGGTTCTTGAATTGCTGTAGTGTACGGTCTACTGCGTACTCGATGCAAAGGTGAAGGGAGTATAGTCTTTCGTCTGGCATAACACTTTTTTAGGCGCGGTGGCTGTCGGCAGAACCGAGGCGAACGGTATGCGTTTTGGGGTACGCAGCAAGGTACGGCCTTAACCTTCGTTGGGCTATGTCTTTTTGGAAATTTCCAGGACAGGATTCTAGGAACTCGGACTCAGCGGGTAGCATTCAGTCTCCGCTGTTACACTTGGTCGCCTACTTCCCCCTACCTCCAACGCAAGCTATCGCGTAGCGATTATCCCTCAGATGACCTCGGACGAAGTCCGGGGTACACAGTCTCTCCCCTCCCTCATTTTCGCCCAGCGAATCCCCCTCGGATGACCCCGGACGAAGTCCGAGGTACACAGCCTCTCCCCCCAGACATAGCCCGATGTACTCCCCCACCTCCAACGCAAGCTATCGCGTAGCGATTATCCCTCAGATAACCTCGGACGAAGTCCGGGGTACACAGTCTCTCCCCCCAGACATAGCCCGATGTGCTCCTCCCCCTCCAACGCAAGCTATCGCGTAGCGATTATCCTTCGGATAACCTCGGACGTAGTCCGGGGTACACAGCCCACCTCCCTAATTTTCGCCCAGCGAATCTCCCTCAGATAACCTCGGACGAAGTCCGAGGTGCACAGCCTCCCCCCCTCCCTAATTTTCGCGTAGCGAATCCCCCTCGGATAATCCCGGACGAAGTCCGGGTGTTAACCCCTACCTTCGCCCCAATGCAAGTCTTACAGCTAAAAGCGACCCTCCACGACACCGCCCCTGCCGTCTGGCGAACCCTCTGCTTCCACCCCGAAACGGGCCTGGAGCAAGTCAACGACATGCTCCTCGTAGCGATGGGCTGGGACGAAGAAAACCCGCCCGTATTCATTTCCAACGACGGCCCCATCACGCCCGACGACGACGCTTGGCACGACGCCAACCTCAACGACTACCTCACCAAAGCCGGAGACCTCCTTTCCTACTCCAAGGAATCCGACGATGAGTACCACGTAGAGCTGGAATTGATCGCTGTCGTTGAAGCATCCGACGACGTACAACTGCCCAGCATCGAAGCGGGCGAGAACCAAGCGCCGCCCGAAGACATCGGCGGCCTTGAAAGTTATGCCCATCACCTTATCGCCCTCACCGACAGCAACCACCCAGGCCACGAAACCGCCGTTTCTCTGCTCGGCGCAGATTGGGACCCAACCACCTTCGACCTCGAGGCCCTCAACGAAGAAGCCCGCGACCTGTTCGACGATACATCCGACGGCATGGAGATCGGATTCGATGACGCAGATGAGGAAAACGAAGCCTTAAGCGACGATTTCTTCGATGTAGACTCCGGCGAAGACATCCCCTTCGAGTTCGACTGGATCGCCGCCGAGCACGGCCTCAAACTGACCGAAGAAAACGTCCGCGATACTCCGCAGGAGTTGATAGACTTTCGCGCCAACCTAACCGAAGACGACTTCGGCTCACCGCGCGACTACCGTAAACTGATCGAGCCACTCTTCAAGAAATACCCCAACGACCCGCTCCTAAGCCTAGAGATGGCTGGCCTCTACGCCATGACCGGCGAAGGCGCGAAGAGCCGTCGCATTGGCCGTGATCTGGAGACGAAGTTCTCCGACAACCTCGAACTCCTCGTCAACAAACTCCTTTCTTTTGAAGACGAGGACGCCTTCATGGCTGAAGTCGAAGCGCTTCCTCATCCGCTCGACATCCGGAACCACCCCGCCGGAAAAGACGGTTTTTACCACGTTACCGAGTTCCTAGGCTTCGAGGAAGTCGCCATCCGCGAGGCCGTAGTCCGTGAAGATTTGACCGAAGCCCGGACCCGGCTAGACCGCCTCGTCCGTTTCGGTTTCCTGCATGGCGACGTAGAGCAAGCCGCCGTCGCTACCGCCGGCCTAATGATGGTCGAGATCCGAAAACGCATCCGAGACAGCAAACTCGACCCCTCCGCTCCTTGGCCCGAATCGTTCAGCAAGGTCTCCGACCGAACGAACGCCATCTTGGAAGCGAGTATGAATGAAGTAACGGCAATGATGAAAGATTACGAGGCGAAAGCCGCTCAGCCCACTACCGTTCAGCGGGAGGGGCCAAAGGTGGGGCGGAATGATCCTTGCCCGTGTGGGAGTGGGAAGAAGTTTAAGAAGTGCTGTAAGTAGTAGTTGTAGTCTACCTTGCAACTTCTAACCCACGAACCACCCCCTCATGCAACTCCCCCAAAAGGAACTAAACCCCATCTGGCTACTCGTTGGCTGGTGTTTGCTCAATTTGCTCCAGGCGGCCTTCTCGCCTTTGGACGCAGACGAGACCTATTACTGGATGTACGCCGGAGACCTCGCTTGGGGCTATTTTGATCACCCGCCCGCAGTGGCGGTCTTGATTGCGCTGGGCAAAGACTGGCTGCCGGGCAGCCTCGGCTTGCGCTTCGGGCACGTATTGGCTTCTACCGCTATGATGGCGGGGTTGTGGCACTTGCTGGGCAAGCCGAAGGGCCAACTGCTCTGGTTGGCGGCGGCTTTGGTTGCTGCGCAGCCGTTCTTCAACGTCTACGGCTTCATCGCTACCCCAGATGGGCCGCTGTTGCTGTTTAGTGTGTTGTACTTGTTGGCTTACCGTCGGTTCCTTAGTGTGCCTTCTGTCGCTAACGGTGCGGTGTGGGGACTAACGATGGCGGGCCTGCTGTACAGCAAGTACCACGGCGTGATGCTCATTTTTTTCACCGTCTTACCGCACCTTTTTTGGCTCCTGCGGCAACCGGGAGCGTGGGTAGCGGCGCTGGGTGGCGCGGCCCTCTTTGCGCCCCACCTCTGGTGGCAGCACGCCAATGATTATCCTTCCTTCCGCTACCACCTCAGCGGCCGAGACGACGCTTACGAACTCAAGTTTACCCTAGAGTACGTCCTCAACCAACTTGCCATCTTTAGCCCGCTTCTTACCTACCATTACGTACTGGCGTTCCTGAAAGACCGCCCAGCTACCGACCGCTTCGCGGTCGCCTGCCGCTGGCTGGTGGTGGGCTTCTTGGTCTTTTTCCTCTATACTACCACCAAGGGCGGTACCGAAGCCCAATGGACGGCCCTGCTCAGCATCCCGCTCGTCTACCTCCTCTTCGGGGCGGTAACGGGTCGTTT
Organism: uncultured Lewinella sp.; assembly: GCA_937949535.1. Classification (GTDB taxonomy): domain Bacteria; phylum Bacteroidota; class Bacteroidia; order Chitinophagales; family Saprospiraceae; genus Neolewinella. The sequence continues at coordinate 15,974 of CALEDI010000142.1, forward strand.
CCCGGAGTGGCAAAGCAGGGTTTTCACGCTTAGCCTCATCACCATCGGCTTGCTCTTCGTGGCGCGGTTGCTGTTGGTCGCTCCCCGAGACGTAGTGCCCTTCTCCAAACCCTTCGACCACGAGCCGTGGGTGACCGCGCTCGCTGAGCGCGCCGGAGACCGCCCCGTGATGGTCCAGAACAGCTACCGGCTAGCCTCCCTCTACCAGTTTTATTCCGGTAAACCCGCCTGGACGTTCACCGACGTAGAATACCGCCTCAACCAGTACGACCTCTGGACGGCAGACTCCGCCTTCCACAACCAAGAAGTATTGGTCTTAGGCCAAAAAACTTGGAACAAGCCAGAGGCCCAGCCCTTCCGCACCCACACCCGAGATATGCTGACGGCTCCCTTCACTAGCTTTCAGGTCGTAAAGGGCGTCTCTCTTGCGCCAGTAGTCGCCCTGCCGCCCGTGCTCAAGCGCGGCCAAGAAGTCATCGTAGACCTCTCCGCAACCATACCCCGCACCATCAATACTAAGGAGGGCTTACCCCTCCGGCTGTTCATCACCTTTCATTACCCCGACGGTAAGATGTACTACTGGAAACTCCGCCCCCAGCACTTCACGACCCTAACCGCAGGCCCACAAACCTTCAGCTACGACCAGCCTTTCCTAGTACCCGAAGAACTCCCCCTCGGCCCGGCGAAGGTGGAATTTGGTCTGGGGCATGAGGGAATGCCGCCGTTGCGGGGGCAGAGTGAAAGGGTTGGGGTTTTGGTGGAGTAGGAGAGGCTTTTCCACGAGGCCTCACAGGAAATACCAGCAACTTTTGTAGTCCTCAGTAGGTTACTATCTTTGTAACCATCAGACCAAACCTCAACAAATGAACTGGAAAGAGTATATTTCGGTAAATCCAAAAATTATGTACGGTAAGCCAGTAATTACTGGTACAAGGGTCCCTGTAGATTTGGTCACAGAAAAGCTTGCAGCTGGTGAATCATTTGAAGGGTTACTCTCCGCTTATCCGCACCTAAAGTTGGTGCAACTATTGGCATGTTTGTCATACGCTACGGACTTGATTCGCAATGAGGAGTCGATTTTAACAGCCGCATAAGCCTATGAAGATCATTTTAGCTGATGAGAGCGTTGATTTCAATATAGTACGTAGACTTCGAGAGGACGAGTATGAAGTCCACGCGATCATCGAGACCTCTCCAGGAATAGTCGATGAAGAAGTACTAGACGCCGCAAATAGATTGGAAGCAATCTTATTGACGGAGGACCGAGATTTTGGGGAATTAACTTATCGCTTACAGATTCCGAATCACGGAATTATCCTGTTGCGCATGAGTGGCGAGAATTTAGAGAAGCGAATAAGTCAGCTTTACGCTTTGTTCGAGAACTATGAAGATAAACTCGCGGATAGTTTTTCAGTAGTGACGATCAGAAAGATTCGGGTAATACCCCAGAATAAATAAATCAAGTATCGCACAAACCTTCAGCTACGAGCAGCCTTTCTTAGTGCCGGAGGAACTCCCCGTCGGCTCGGCGAAGGTGGAGGTCAGCCCATCGCGATCGCCATCGCCATAACCATCGCGATCGCCACAATCATAACCATCGCCATCGCGCACTACCGCCCCCAAAACCTCCCCCAGCACCCGCGCCCGCGCCCCAAAAATCCTACTCCTTACAAGCCCCATTAATCCCCAAAACATAATTTTCCAGCACCCCAATCTGCGGGGCGGCTTCCGCGCCCGCGAAGCCAGAAATGTCGGCATCCTTAAGGTTGGCGATGGCGAAATCGGTTAGTTGAGTAGCGACCGGCAGGTAACTCCAGTGCCACTTTTCTTCCTCATAGCCGTTGGGTCTGGCCGCGCCTTTTGGCGTGTAGGGCTGGCAAAAACCATAAGTGGCGGCGTTCGCCGTGAGCCAATCGTAGACTTTCTTGCCTTCGCCTTCGGCGAAGTAGCTGTTCTCCAAATCGTTCAGGTCAATATCCGTGCCCCAGTGGTGGCGGCTGGTGCCTGGCATCGAGGAATAGCGCAGGATGGCGCGCGCCCGATCAGCGGGGTCGGGGTACACCTCGTTGGCTTTTTCTTTGCCTTCCAGTAGCCGCTGCCCGTTCCATTTGGCTTCCCAAATTTGTTTTTGTCGTTCAAAATTGCGCGTGGCCGAAACCATCACCAACTTCACGCCATCGGCCAGTGCGGCGGCGTGCATTTGTTCGAAACTGGCGTAAGTTGCTTGGTGCAATACGTAGGGGTCGCCGTCGGTGTATTTAGCGGCCACCTTCACGAAGTCGGGGTGCTTGGAGGGGTCAAATTTGCCGGTTAGGTACACCACGCTGGGCACTTTCGGCGCGTCAGGGTTGGCCAGTTCGGGCTGCGCCAGCGTATCGTTTTCGGAAGGCGCGGGCGCAGGTGCCAACGACGTTGAAGCAGCAGGGGAAGCTAGGGTGTCGGGCCCCGATGCCGTGGCGGTCGCTTCGTCGTTGGGCGGCGTGCCGCAAGCGGACAAAATCAGGAGTAGGAATAGTTGAGCGATGGGTTTCATGCCGCTAATATATGGTTTGATGTGGGAGTTTTTAGTAGTACAAAACGGCATGTCTCGTCTCGCATCCCTAACTACCTAGGCTGAAATCGAACCCCAGCAACTCCCCATACCCCATACCGGCTCTCGCTGCGCAGCAACGACCCCGGCTCGTCAGACTCCCCAACCCACTCCTCGAAGTTGTGGTTCGTTAGGTTGTTGGCGCGGAGGTAGACAGAGATGTTCTTGAAGACCTCGTAGTCTGCCGAAACATCAACCGTCAGGAGGCGGTTGCGGTAGATCGGGCGGTCATCCAACAACCGATCAAAGACGCGGTCGCGGAAGTTGGCGGCGGCAACCAGGTTGAGGCGGGTATTGGGGTTGCTGTATACAAAGCTCAGGTTGGCGCTGTGGCGCGGCGCTTGGGCCAGCGGCAGGTCATCGTCAATTAGTGGGTTTTGCACGTCGAAGAGGTTGTAATTGTACGTCCCATTGATGTTGAGGTGGCGCAAGTTGACGTCTAGCGCCTCTAGGCTCTGGTAAAAACCCAACTCAAAGCCAAACAGGCTGGCGTCTTCGGTATTGATGATGTTGCTAAGGATGATCGGTCGGGTGTTTTCCGGATCCACGACACTTCTCTGGATTGAGACCGTGGGGCGGTCAATGAACTTGGCGTAAAGCCCTACCGAGAACAGCCCGTCTCTACTGCCATATCGCTCAAAGGAGAGGTCGATGTTTCGGCTGGTCGTAGACTCAATTCTGGGGTTGCTGCGCGCAAACACATCCAGCATAACCAGTGGCAGGTCTTGCTCTTGCCTTGGGCGGTAGGTGGCGTAAGATGGCCGCGCAACAGCGTGGTAATAGCTTAACCTGAATTGCCGCTCCCGCCTTAGCCGGTAAGTGAGGTTCAGGCTCGGCAGCAGGTCGGAGTTGTTGAAGCTGGTCGTATCCGAACGGTTGCTGGCTTCTACCTCAATGTACTCGTAGCGGAGGCCTGCGGTGAGGCTCAGCTTTGCGTTGAAGTTGGCGGCGTACATCAAGTAGCCCGCCCCGATGCGCTGGCTGGCATCATAAATTTTACCCTCTCTCAACAGCGTATCGATGCCATCGAAGAAGCCCTCCGTCGGGACCGGCGCGAAAGTTCCCGGCTCAACCACCCCCGTCGGAACCGCAGGAAGCGTATTGTAGTTGGTAGCGCCATACACCCGGTCTTTGCTCCTGAGCCGCCCACCAATCTTCAAGAAACTGTTGCGCTTACTGTTTAGGTAATGGGTGATGTTCAGGCTCCCGATCGCGACGTCTTCCTCCAGCAGGGCATTGTCTTCAAAGTCTACCACTTGGCGCAGGTCCCTGACGGCCGCAACGGAGTAAGGGTCCGCGTTTTCCAGAAAAGCAGCGTTGATGACCGACTGAGACAAACGATCCGTCTGGGAAACCGTCCGAAACCGATCGTTGAGGGCTTCGCTGCTCTGGCTGAAACTGAGCTGGTAATCGAGTTTGGTGTTGGGGAAGTTGTTTTCTACTTCCAGCGCGACCAAATCCAGCCGCCGCTCATGCTGCCAGCCGCTAGAGATACGGCTCACGGAAGGCGTCTGGCCTACATCAATGAAGAGCTGCCGGTGCTGTATGTCTTCCGTTACCGTAGAGCGGTTGTAGCTCAGCCGCAGCTTGTTGTAGATGCTTGGGCGCAGCTCGATGGCACCGACAAAACCGAAGCGGCTCGTCTCCCGGTCGGTATCGGAGGGGCGGGCGCTGTACAGCTCGGTGCCGGGGGCTTCGTCGTCGCCGTATTCGTAGAATCGGGTACGGTTGCCTCGGCCCTGCCGCAGGTAAGAGGCGGAGGCTAGGGCGTAGACTTTCTCGTCGGAGAGTTCCGAGTTCAGCACGCCCGCTAGTTGGGTGATGCCGGCCGCTTTGTTGGGGTTATCCCCGAAGCCGAAGTTTTGCCCGAGGCCGCCTTGCAGGAGCACTTCAAACTTCTCCTCGGGGTGCCGGACGCGAAAATCTACCGCGCCGCCAATCGCGTCGCCGTCCATGTCTGCGCTACGGGCTTTGATGACGCGGACTTCGTCTACTAGGTTGCTCTGCACCAAATCTAGGCTGCCGCTTTGGTCTACTTCGGGTTGGATGGTGGGCAGCCGCTGGCCGTTCAACGACACGGCGGTGTACTGCTCCGGCAGGCCGCGTACTTGCACCGTTTGGTTTTCATCTACTCCTCGAATGATCGAAACGCCGGGCATCCGGCTCACCGTCTCCGCTATCGTCACGTCGGGGTATTTATTGAAGGTTTCGGAATGGATGATCGTCTGGTTGATCTGGCTCGATTGCTGAATCCGGAAAGCTTGGGCTTGCCCCGTGGCGCGGTTGGCCCTCACGATCACTTCGCCAGTTTCCAGAAACGACTCCGTCAGCACTACATCTAGCCCAAACTCGCGCTCTGCTACGCCTACTTGCAGGGTGGTATCGAAGTTCTCAAAGCCGAGGTAGCTGTAAAACATCCGGATTTCGCCGGGCGGCACTTCGATGTGGTAATGCCCCTCCACGTCCGTCGTCGTCCCGATCACCGAACCGACAATGAGGACGGTTGCGCCGATGAGGGGTTCCCCGTCGGCGTTGGTTACCTTACCGTTTATCTCGGCTTCTTGGGCGAGGACGCAGGTGCAGAGCAAGGGCAAAAGGAGCAAGGTCAGGAAGACGGCTTTTAGCTTGAATGTTGGGCGCATACGGCAGAGGCTGAGTGGGTAGGAAGGGAAAACAGACTATGGTAAAAGCCGATTAGCGGGGGGTAAAGTTTAGTACGTTTGTTCTTTTCTTTGCGTGGAGGGCGTAAATTATGCTAGGTTGAACGCCTCCGGCACGATGTTGAATTGATGCAGAAGCAAGGCCCACACATTATTCGCGAGGGGCTGAACGGTGCCTGCCGGCACACGTTCAACCCCTCGCTAGAGATGGGACCCCTTCGGGGCCAAACACCCTCCCCGTAACGACGGAAGTGCCCTGAAAGGGTACCACATCTAGCGAGGGGTTGATCTAGGCCGAAGGCCGAGGTCAACCCCTCTCACCTAAAGCGAACAAAAAATATATTCTACTTTTACCAGCAATGAAAATTACCTTCCTCGATACCCAAACCGTAGCAGACCTCCCCCAAGAGCTCGCCAAGTTCAACGCCCTAGGCGAGTACACCGGCTACGAAAACACTGCTCCAGACCAAGTGGTCTCCCGCCTAGCGGGAGCCGATGTTGCCATCGTCAATAAAGTCGTGCTCGGAGCAGCGGAGTTGGCGCAGTTGCCCAACCTAAAGCTCATCTGCATCGCCGCCACCGGCATGAACAACGTAGACCTCGACGCCGCCGCCGAGCGCGGCCTCCCCGTCAAAAACGTGAGCGGCTACAGCACCAACTCCGTCGCCCAACTCACCATCACGATGCTCTTCGCCCTCGCGATGGACCTCATCCACCTCAACCAAGCGGTCTACGACGGCACTTACGCCAAGCATGCCTCCTTCGGCTACTGGCGGCAGCCGTTTTACGAGCTTGGCGGCGCGCGCTACGGCATCGTCGGGATGGGCGCAATCGGCCGGCGAGTAGCGGAGTTGGCTACGGCTTACGGTGCTAAGGTGGTCCACTACTCCACCTCCCGCCGACCGTCCGACGGGCCTTACCCACAAGTCTCCTTTGCCGAGCTACTAAAAACCTGCGAAGTGATTTCCATCCACTGCCCGCTAAACGAAACTACAGAAAACCTATTCGATTACGACGCCATGACGCTGATGAAACCCTCCGCCTACCTCATCAACGTGGCGCGGGGCGGTATCGTCAACGAAGCGGACCTCGTTCGGGCGCTGGACGAAGGCCAGCTTGCGGGGGCGGCCTCCGATGTTTTCTCCTCCGAGCCCATCCCGACCGATCATCCCTACCTCTCCGTCAAGGAGCCGCACCGCCTGTTGCTCACGCCGCACATCGGTTGGGCCAGCGTGGAGGCCCGGATGGAACTGCTGGAGGGGGTGCGGGAGAACATCAAAGCACTGGGTTGAGGTCCTCCGGCCCGATCATCGCGCCAGAGGCGCTCCACCCCATAAGCTAACCCAATGACCCTCACCCTCCTCGGCACCGCCACCAGCCAAGGCGTCCCCGTAATTGCCTGCGACTGCGCCACCTGCAAGAGCACCGACCCGCGCGACAAGCGGCTGCGGGCCAGCGCGCTGTTCTCCCACAACGGCAAAAACATGGTCGTGGATACCGGCCCAGACTTCCGCCAGCAGATGTTGCTCGGCAGGGTGAAGCACATCGAGGGCGTCATCATCACCCACGAGCACAACGACCACACGGCGGGCTTGGACGACCTGCGGCCCTTCTGCTTTAAGCAACAAATGGACATCCCCGTCTACTGTTTGCCCAGGGTTGCGGCAGACCTTCGCGAGCGTTTCGCCTACGCCTTCACCGATTACCCCGGCGTGCCTAGGCTTGATATTCGGGAGGTGGGTTTCGGCGATACGATCCCCTTCGCGGGCCAAGAGATCGAGGTGCTGGAAGTTACCCACGGAGCCTTGCCCATAATCGGACTTTGCACCCGCGACCTCGCCTACTTAACCGATGTGAAAGCACTTCCGGCGCGAACGCAGGTACAGTGCAAGGGTAAAAAGGCCGTCGTCATCTCCGCCCTCCAACACACCGGAACGCACTCGCACCTCTCCCTCGCCGAAGCGCTCGATTACCTCACCACACTAGCCCCCAAGCGCGGCATCTTGACGCACTTTAGCCACAAAATGGGGCGGGCGGCGGAGGTTGATCCTACTTTGCCGGTTGGGGTGGAGATGGGGTATGATCGCTTGGTCGTTCGGTAGCCTTGTTTGGGCTTTGGAAGAAGGATTGGAAGCGTTCTCAGCACAAAAGTGAACCCTGACACTTCTCGATGAGCCAGAAAAATGGAGCGTGTTGCCTCCAAAGCCCAAACAAGACTACAAGATTGCCGAACCAACAGACTAACAAAATGCAACTTACTTTTGCGCTTATGTTGAAAAATCACCCCATCCTCCTTTGTTTCTTGGCTTTATTGGTTGTTGGTTGTAGCAATACCGAAGCTAAAGAAAATACTGAATCCGTTACCATCCCCTTTGCCGAAGCCCTGCTCGGCACGTGGGAAACCGTGGAACTGGAAGCCACCTGTAGTACTTACTTGGGGCAAGACACTACCTTTCACCAGCTTGTTCGGGAAGCAGACTGGGGCCGTGTTTACGGGTCTAAGCCCGCCCGAACGCTCTACACTTCCGACGGGAAGCTGAAACGGACCTACTACAACATCAGAGGCGAGATGACCGACGTCACCAATGGCCTCTGGAAAGCGGTAGGCGAAGACAGCCTCTTCGTTATTGAGCCCAACACGACCATGAGCTATAAGCACGAGCTAGACGGCTCCCGGCTCACCCTTACCGGCAAGGTAGACTGGGATTACGACGGGGAAGAAGATGATGACTACCGGGCGGTGTTGCGCTTGGTTTCTAAGACAAACTAGGCTGGAGCGGCCTGCTGGAGCGAGTTGCTTCCGGCAACGAGACGGGCCCGATTTTGTGCCTCCGGCAAAGAGCAACATCGTCGCCGGAGGCGACAACTCACTCCAAGCGGGCAGCGGGCGCCACCTCCGGCACCGCAAACTCCCCCGCAGCATACTTGAACGCGCCGGTAACCCCAATCATGGCCGCATTGTCCGTACAATACTCGATGCGGGGCGCGAAGACCGTCCAGCCTTTTTCCTTGGCCAGGGCTTGCAAGCCTTCTCGTAGGCCGCTGTTGGCGGAGACGCCTCCGGCTAGGGCGACCTGTGTTAATCCGGTTTGCTCGGCGGCCAGGGTTAGTTTGCGCAATAGGATGGCGACGATGGAATGCTGGATGGAGGCGCAGATGTCGGGCAGGTTCTCTTTTACAAAGCTGGGATTCGTTTTGACCTTTTTTTGGAGGGTATAAAGGATGCTTGTTTTGAGGCCGCTGAAACTGAAGTTGAGTTCGCCCGGTTCTGGGCGAGCAAACTTGATGGTTGGTTTTCCTTGTCGGGCGAGCTTGTCGATTTCTGGCCCGGAGGGATAGGGCAGGCCGAGCATTTTGCCGGATTTATCGAAGGCTTCGCCAGCGGCATCGTCTATAGTACGGCCGATGATCTCTTGCTCTAGGGCACTCCGGACAACGACGAGCTGGGTATGCCCTCCGGAAACCGTTAGGCAGAGGAAGGGGAAGGTTGGTTTGGGGTCTTCGGCGAAATGGGCCAAGACGTGGGCCTGCATGTGGTCTACCTCAATGAGCGGCAAGTTATGGGCCAGCGCGAAGCCCTTCGCGAAGCTCACCCCAACCATCAGGGAACCGATCAGGCCCGGCCCACGGGTGAAGGCCACCGCATCAATGTCATCGGCAGATTTCCCGGCGCGGCTGAGGGCTACCGCTACGGTAGGAACGATATTCAGCTGGTGGGCGCGGCTAGCATGTTCGGGTACTACGCCGCCGAACTCTTCGTGGACGGCTTGGCCAGCGGTGACGTTGCTGAGCACTTCCCAGTCGGCAATTACCGCAGCAGAAGTATCATCACAACTAGATTCTATGGCGAGGATGGTAGGCATGGGCGTAAAGGTAGGCTGAACGTTGGTTTCTGGGCCTCAAAAAGCTCCCCTTGCACCTGCGGCCGCGCCCCAAAAGCAAAAAAACAACCTAAATAAGCACCTAAACAACCAAAAAAGCACCGCGTTGCACCAAACTAAAGGCAAGATGCATCTAAAGGATGCGATAAATGTTTTATACTTGCAGAAATTAAAAGCTTCAGATGCGCACAATATTCAGTCTACTCTTCCTGGTTTTAGCCTTCGTACTCGCTTTTTTGCTGTACAAGAGCATTGAAGAACCGATCGCTTTTAACGCCGAGCGTGCTACCCGAACCGACGTTGTTTCCAGCAAGTTGGAAATGATCCGCGATGCCCAGGACCTCTACCGCGATATTACCGGCGAGTACGCCGCTACTTTCGATACCCTCAAGGAAGTCTTAACCGACGGCAAACTCCTCTCCATTCGCGTAGTCGGTGATGCCGATGCCGTTGACGGAGGCATCGTGACCTACGACACAACTTACATCGCAGCACGCGATACCGCTGCTGGCCTTGGCATCGTTCTGGAGGACATGGAAATCGTTCCATTCACCGACGGAAAAGTCAAGTTCGACATTGCCGCCAAGCAGATCGAATACCAGAGCACCAACGTGCCCGTTGTACAGGTTGGCATCCGCCAGAGTGCTTTCATGGGTGAGTTTGGCGACAAGAAGTACCAGCGGTACGACCAATCTTACGACCCCTCCAAGCCCATCAAGTTTGGTGATCTCTCCAAGCCAACGCTTTCTGGCTCTTGGCAGTAACCAATTATGATATAAGCTCCGCCGCCTACCGTAAGGAAGGCGTGCACGACTACGAACTGTCCATCCTTACGGGGATGGACAGTTTTGCGTATACCATTCGGGATCGTAACGAGAACCAATTGTTGGCCTATCATTCGCAGGCCATACCCCCAGCAGACCAAGCCAACTGGCCAGACGTCATCAACCGTATCGTTCAGGCAGACGACAAGCTACGCTCCGTCACTTACGGCAGTTGTATCCTTGGCTGGGAGGGTGAACGCCTCACCTTGGTCCCCGACGCGCTCTACGACGCGACCAACCCTAGGGTTTACCTCGAACAACTCACCCTCATCGGGGTTGAAGATGCCGTACGCGCCAAGCATTACCAAGAGCTTGGTGGCGAGCTCCTCTTTGCAGCCCCAACGGCCTGCCTAGACGCCGTTGAGCGCAGGCTACGCCCCCTGCGTACCCACCATATTGCCGGAGGGCTGCTCTCCGCTTGGGCCGCGCGGTCTAAACGGATCAACCATCAGTCTATTTCCTGTGCCGTCCGGGGCGGGCGGTTGTTCGTTGCTGCGCACCGTTCGGGCAACCTCCTTTTCTTCAATACTTTCCCGTTCAGTGGCGCAAACGGCGCCCTCTATTACATCTTGCTCTCCTACCAGCAGTGTGGATGGACGCCCAACCGCGTACCCCTCTACCTCTGCGGAGAAATAATAGAGCGCAGCGAGCTGTACCTACATTTCCACCGCTACGTTGAAGATATTCGCTTCTGCCAATACCCCACCCCACCCTCCGCCCCGCCCGAACTAGCAGGCTTACCAGCTCACCTTTACTTTGAGTTGATGTGTTTGGGGTGAGGGGGGTTGCAAGTTGCAGGTTGCAGGTTGCAGGTTGCAAGTTACAGGTTGCCCGTCGGTAGTGTTCAATAACCTGTGTCTAGGTTAGATATATAATTAATAG
>CALEDI010000143.1 GCA_937949535.1 uncultured Lewinella sp.
CTACATGCCCGACTGCAACTGCTGCGACATGGCCCTACGCATCTACAACTGCGACGGCGAAGACATCTGCGACGAAGACGGCCTTTGCCCTGGGTTTGCGGATTCGGAGGTTGTTGAAATTGTGGGGGTTTTATAGTTCGCGGAGTGAGCTGCGGTTTTGGGTAAAAAAGCTCCAAAACGAAACACGGAAATGTGTTCGTCTAATTTCGCGGGCGGGGTGAGGACTACTGGCAGTATATAAAAAGATAAAAATGGCACTTTGGCAGTACGATTTGTATATATTTCCCTCTAAAATATTTACTGTAGTTAATCAAAATCCTAGGGATATTGATTCTTCGGTTGACTTGTTAGAAAATCGATTCCTAAAGAATAAATATCTGATGGAAGATTTTGAGTGGGTCAAAAATATTTTCTTGGAGTCTTCCTCATGGAGTAGCAGTGTAAAAATATTTGGCGATATTGAAAGCCACTGCGTACAAGTTCACCTCGAAAAAGGGTTTATTTTTAATATCTTGTTAAGAATAGACTTTACTCAAATAGATTGGAGAGAGATCATATCCGTTTTTGTCACAAATGCCCAAATGAGAGGGTTGATGTTTACAGACCTTGATGGTTTGCCTGTTAAAATAGACGAAGAGATTATTATTTCTCTTGTCCAAGAAAGCAATCAATACACATCTCATTTATTGACAGATACTAAGTGAATAAGTTCTGTATTCCTCACGAAGCCTGGCCGAAAGCGGGGAACGATCCAGGACTAAGTCGGGACGGATTAAACGAAGGAGGCCGCGCTTTTGGTTTGGGTTTGTGCCTCCGGAATACGCAAACAGTTGAGTTGAAGGATAAGAAACCAGTTCCTATCCCCCTCTACACCTCCAATCCCAACCCATCCACCCGTCGGCCAACAGCAGCATCCTCCACCAGCCCCGGCGCATGCCAAGGCTTAACCCGAGCGTCGATCACCAGCGGGCCGGTACAGCCCCAGTGTTTATGCGCTGTGGAGGCGCCGAGGCCGTGAACGTCGTGGCTGGGGTTGGAGCGCGTGAACGTAGCCCAGACGAAGTTGCTGAAGTCTTCGGCCATGAAAGCGGGGTCATCGCAGATGACGATCAGGGCTAGGCCGTTAGCCAACATTGCACCTGCGTCCGCGCCCGAAAAATGCTTCGTGAATGCCTCTAGGTCTGCGGCTGCTTGCTTCGCCGAAGCGGCGTCGCGCTTCACCTTGTCTGGGGCGCCGGCGGGAAACGCCGCCAGCCGCGCAGGATCGGGGTCGGCCCCGGGCACCGCCGGGCCAGCCAACGCCAAGATGCCGGGCGCAACGTAGTGCGGTTCCGAAAACCCTGCGGGGAGGTTGAAACCTTCGGGTAATTCAGTGGTGAGCGTGCGGCGCTGCGCGCCGCGCACCGCCCAAATCAGCTTGCTGCCCGAGTTCCAGTCTGAGCCGCTGTAATCGAGCGTATCGATGGTGGTCCGGGTTTGGAAGTGGAGGTCTCGGCGCGGATCGAAGCGTTCGAGGACGTGCTGGAAGAAAGCCGGTTGGTCGTCGGCGTCTAAGTCGGGATCATTGCTACCATCGGCGATGATGCAGTACTTCGCCAAGCTCGTCTGGCCGCTGCCGATGATGCGGTTGGCTTGGGTGATGATCTCTTCAGGAACCAGCATCTGCCCGTCCTCTCGGAAGGGCATGTACCGCTCAGAGCCGATGGCGAGCAGCAGCGGATGGACGCCCGCTTCATCGACGGCGTTGATCTGTTTTATACCCGGAAACTCGCCCGGCGTCAGGTCCTTAACGATCTGGTGGATGAGGTAGCCAAACTGCGAATCTTCCGCTGGCGGCCGACCAACAACGGTGAACTGCCAGATGGGGTCTTTGCGGTGCCAGACCGTCTCTACGTCCATCACTGGGAAGGGGTGCTCTAGGCTGTAGTAGCCGAGGTGGTCGCCGAAGGGCCCTTCCCGCATCATCCCCTTTTTGCGGATGGTGCCGGTGATGACGAAGTCGGCGTCGGCCGAGAGGAGCCAGTCTCGGTCCCAAGCATAGCCGAAGCGTCGGCCCGCCAGCATTCCGGCGAAAGTCATTTCACTCAGGCCTTCGGGCAGCGGCATGATGGCGCAGAAAGCATGGCTCGGTGGCCCACCGACAAAGATGGAGCAACGAAAGGGCTCGTCCGATTTCAAGTATTCGGTATGGTGAACGCCGATGCCCCGGTGGAGCTGGTAATGGAGGCCAATTTCTTTGTTCGTTTGGTAGTCGTTGCCGGTCAGTTGAATGCGGTACATGCCGATGTTGGACTGCATCGGTTGGCGGCTACCGGGCGGGAGGGTCATCACCTGCGGGAGGGTGACGAAAGCGCCGCCGTCCATAGGCCATGATTTTACGAGGGGGAGTTGGTCGATGGTCGTTTGGGCGTACTTCACGGCGGGGTTGAGGTGCTTGCGGGGCAGGGCACTCAGGGCCGTGAAGGGCGCTCCGGCGTAGCGGAGCGGAGACTTGGCAAAGTTGGCCGGGTCGGCCTTCAGCTCTACCACTTTCTTGACCTTCGGGAGGGTTTTACGGAAGAGGAAATCAGTCCGTTCCTTCGTGCCGTATACGTTAGACATGGCCTGAAAGGGGCTCCCTTTCACGTTCTCAAACAAAATCGCTGGTCCGCCCTTAGCGAAGACGCGGCGGTGGATTTCGGCCATTTCCAGATCGGGGTCCACTTCTTCGCTAATGCGGAGCAGTTGGCCGTGTTTTTCTAGGTCTTGGGCGGCTTGGCGGAGGGAGGCGTACATAGTCTTGTGGTGTTGTAGTCTTGTAGACTTTTAGAGCTAAAGCACCAAGGGGATAGATGGTTGTTGTTTTAGGGTCACAAATTCAGGTTGAAGCAACTTGATACATCATCCAAGCCACAAGGGCCAGAATAACAGCGAATAAAAGCGCGAGTGATTGCCAACCCTTTTTATTTTCAAGTGCTTGCGCCTGTGTCTCCCTATCGAGCAGTTTTTTCCTGACGCTAGAGCTTTTTACCTTTAAAGAGGGTATCATACGCTCAATTCCTATATAGTCCTCGGCATAAAACAGTTCAATGGCCTTTAATACATCGCTGGTCGATAGGCCTTTTTTATCCGTGGTTGAAATTTCGTCGTCGTTCGACTCTATATGTAAGGACAACTCGAAGTAATCTTCCTCAAAGAACCCGATATACATTTCAGCGTCATCTTTTTCGTTGTAAAGATTTACGGCAGGTAAGTTCATGTCATCAATCGATAAAATTGATTCATCAGCGATGGCATCTATAATTTGTTGGTGCAGTTTTGCCCAATCGTTGCGCTCAAATGTCTCTTTTGCTTCTATGACAGACATAATTTTACCGTCTTCATACGACCAATCAGCCTTCTTTTTTAGAAGCATAACGCTATAACTGATACTCATCTTCGTTTTTTTGTTTCCACAAACTACGAATTAAAGAACACTACCAGAGACTACCTTTACCAGCCCAACAAAACTTCGCCTCTAAAATGACCATGCGCCTCCCCGCCGAGTGGCACCCCCAACAACGCATCCTCTTCACCCTCCCCCGCCCAGCGGGGGACTGGGGCAAAAGCCTCAAAGCCGCCACCAAGGCCATGATTGCCGCCGCCAACGCCATCAATAAGGTAACGCCGGTACTGCTCTTGGTCTCCGACGAAGAATACTTCGAGCCCTACGCCGAAAGCTTCCACGGCGAAGTGATGCACTGCCCTACCAACGACTGTTGGATCAGGGACTACGGCCCCATCAGTACCATCTACGAAGAAGATACGTTGGTGCTCAACGACTTCACCTTCAATGGTTGGGGGAATAAGTTTGAAGCCATCAACGACGACGCGGCGGCGCAACGGCTCTGGCGGGCCGAATTTCCCGAAGCGGGTTACCGCCGCTCCGATATTGTTCTGGAGGGTGGTAGCTTGGAATCCGACGGAAACGGAACAATAATAACTACAAGGAAATGCTGGATGAGTAAAAACCGTAATGATTGGGCAACTGAATCCGTCGGTGAAGAAGCTTTGGAGGAATACTTCGACTTTGAGCGCATCCTGTGGCTCCAGCACGGAGAGTTGGCCGGAGACGATACCGACGCGCACGTCGATACCTTGGTCCGTTTTCTTAGCCCGACGCAGATCGCTTACGTCCGCTGCGACGACCCGAAGGATGCGCACTACGAGGAATTTGCCCAAATGGAAGCGGAGCTGAAGGCCTTCCGGACTTTGGCGGGCAACACCTACGAACTCATTCCCCTACCCTGGCCTCCGGCCATCATGAGCCGGGAAGATGGCCACCGCTTACCGGCTACCTATGCGAACTTCTTGATTAGCAACGGCACCCTTTTCGTGCCGAGTTACTTCGGCGCTGAAGCCAAAGACCACCCCGGCCGCAAGGCGGACGCCGAGGCAGCAGAAATTTTGCGGGCGGAGACGGGCTATGAGGTCATTTCGTTGGATTGCCGGCCGTTTATTGAGCAACACGGGGCTTTGCATTGCCTTACTATGCAGGTGCCGGAGGTTTGAATTGGTCGAGAAGCTAGCCCCACAATCCGTACCTTCGCCCCGTGCCAGATATTTTGCTCATAACGCCCCCATTTACCCAGCTGAACACGCCCTACCCCGCTACGGCGTACCTGATGGGTTTCCTGAATAAGAAGGGCATTCCGGCAGGGCAGATGGACCTCGGCATTGAGGTTATTTTGGAGCTTTTTACGCCCCATCGGTTGCGCGAAATGTTTGAGATGGCGCGGCCGCAGGTGCAGGGGGAGGACATGACGAGCAATGCGGCCCGCATCTTCGCTCTCCGCGAAGAGTACCTCGCTACGATCAGTACCGTCGTCGCTTTCCTACAGGGCAAACAACCAACCTTGGCGCGGCAGATCGCAGGCGAGAACTTCCTCCCCCAAGCCAAACGCTTCGACCAGCTCTCCGAGCTAGCGTTCGCCTTCGGCAACATGGGCCACCAAGACAAAGCCAAACACCTCGCTACCCTCTACCTCGAAGATCTCTCTGACTTCATCGTTGAGTGCATCGACCCCGACTTTGGCTTCAGCCGCTACGCCGAGCGGCTCGGCCGCTCCGCCAACAGCTTCGATGAGCTGCACGCTAAGCTGCAGGAGCCACCTACCTATATTGATACCATTACGCTGGAGGTATTGGACCGGAGATTGGCAAAGGAGCTTGGAGGAGAAAACCCCTCCCCAATCCCTCACCACGGGGCTTTAGGTGAAATCGCTCCGCGATTTGGTGTAGTAGCCGAATCGTCAGCTAAAGAGCCTACTAGCCACTCTTCCGAAGAAGAGATGGCTCGCCGCTCGGCCGACGAGCTGTTGGTCTGTTTTAGCGTTCCCTTTCCGGGCAATTTGTATTCCGCCTTCCGCTGTGCCCAGCACCTGAAACGAAACTATCCCAACGTAAAAACCGCGATGGGTGGTGGTTTCCCCAACACCGAACTCCGCTCCGTAACCGATGTTCGGGTCTTCGGCTACTTCGACTACATTACGCTCGACGACGGAGAATTGCCGCTCGAACTGCTGCTCCAGCATTTGTCCTCAAGCCCTAAAACCAGCACGGCACCTGCGGCCGCGCCCCAAAAACCGCTCCTCAAACGGACCTTCCACCTAGAAAACGGGGACGTGATCTACAACAACTTCGCCCTGCAACGCGATTACCGCCAAAGCGAAGTTGGCACGCCAGACTACACCGGCCTACCGCTAGATCGTTACATCTCCGTCATCGAGATCGCGAACCCGATGCACAGCCTCTGGAGCGATGGCCGCTGGAACAAACTGACGATGGCCCACGGCTGCTACTGGGGCAAATGCACCTTCTGCGACGTGAGCCTCGATTATATCGGCAATTACCAACCCGTTCAGGCCAC
>CALEDI010000144.1 GCA_937949535.1 uncultured Lewinella sp.
ACAGTTCTTGGCCTGGCGATTTTGTTCCAGTTTTCTCCAAAAATTCTTTGCATAGCCTAAGCTACGGAAATAATTTTTGGTGGAAACTGGGGCAAAATAAGACGGCCAAGAACGTAAGTTTATTTGTTTCCCATCCCTAAGTCTAGGAATTAGGGTGATAAGAATAGGCACCTCTTAAAATTATCTTAAAGCCCCCAAGGCCGTATGTAACCACCAAAAGGCGCACATCTACCCCCCGAACACAACAAAGGATTTATGTTCCACCGTTGTTATCTTACCCAAGTTTAAAGCTTTAGCCCATGCGCCAGTTACTAATCACCCTCCTTTTACTCCTTACCGCCAGCTTGATGAGCCAGAATTACCAGGCCGAAAAAGACAAGATCACCGCCGCCATGAAAGACGGCAAGCCCCGCACCGCCCTCAAGGCGGCCGAGGAATACTACAACTTGGCGGTAAAAAACGGAGACGAAGACCAAGCCATCAAGGCCCTCGCCTACCGCGCCCAATTCACCAGCCAGACCGAGGAGGAAGGCCAAGACGCAGCCATCAGGCTGATCCGTCAGGAACTGGAAGCAAGCGGAGACCGTCCGGTCGTTGCGTCTATACTTAATTATATGCTCGGTTCGAGCTACTTCCAGTATGCCCGTAACAACAGCTGGCGGCTGCGCGAAAACACGGCCACGACCTCCGATACCATCCCAGCCATCAACCGCCCCCTCGAAGACTGGAACCTGCCCCAACTCGTGGAAGCCGCCGAAGACCACCTCTTCACCAGCCTAGACCTGGCCCGCGAGGCCCGCACCAAACTCTCTGCCGTGCCCGCCATCATCACGAACGGCACCTCCCGCGTAGCCGAACGGCCTACGCTCTACGACCTCCTGACCCGCCAGTCTTTGGTCATGCTCATCAATCCGCTGCTCAGCGTCAGCGATGCAGAAATTGCCAACCCTGCCCAATACCTCGGCAGCGCGGCGGCCTTCGCCGCCATGCCGCTTGGAGGCAACGAAAGCGCCGGCTCCTACCGCAAACTGAAGATCTACCAAGACCTCACCAACTACCACCTCGGCCCGCCCACACCTGCCCTGATGGCGGTAGACATCGAACGCCTCAACTATGTACGCCAACTCGGCGCTAGCATGACCGATTACCTCGCCGCCATCCGCCGGATGCAAGACGTCTACAAAAACACCACCGGAGGCCAAATCTTCATCGTCAAAGAAGCAAGTTGGTTCGCCAACGGCTTTGAAGGACTAGAAGACGACACACCGAAAGCGACCGCCCTAGCCATCCTAGACCGGATAACCGACAAAAGCCCCGCCGTTGCTACCCCGGCCGAGCAACTTCGCCGGCAGATCAAAGAAAAATCGCTCTACGTCAACACACAGGCGGTCTATGGCAAAAAAGAAAACATTCTCATCTCTGTGGGCTACCGAAATACCGCCCGCATCTACCACCGCCTCTACCCTGCCCCGCTGTCTGGGCCAGAGGAAAAGTTCGACCGCTGGAACTTTGATGAAGACGTGCTCAAGAAGATGATCGCCAAAAGGCCCCTCGCCAAGGCAGACTTCAGCTTACCTACCAACGACGACTACGAAGAGCACACCACCGAAACTTGGTTGAAAAGCCAAAAGCCCGGCCGCTACTACCTCGTTTCCAGCAGCGACGCAAGCTTCAACCTCAAGGAAGGCCACGTAGCCGTCACCAATTTCCAGATCAGCGACTTAGCCGTTGCTCGTTTTTATACCGGCAACGACTCCTACTTTGAAGTCGTAGACCGCACTACCGGCGCGCCCCGTGCTGGCGTCAGCGTAGAAATACAGCGCCAAACCGATCGTCGCCGCAACAAGAACAACTGGAAGACCCTCAAAACCGTAACGACCGACGACAACGGCCGGTTTGAGACCCCAGAGGCTGGTCGACTTTCCATCCGCTTCATCCTCAATGACCGCGCAAACAACGACCAGCTCGTTACCGACGATGAATACTTCAACCGCTACGACGAGCCCACAAGGCGAACCTACCCGCTAACCCCGCTCTTCACCGACCGCAACATCTACCGCCCCGGCCAAACCGTAAAAATCTACGGCCTCACCTGGCAGAAAAACCCAGACGAAATGCCGGAGATGCTCACCGGCGAAACGCGGGAACTCATCCTCCGAGACCCCAACTACCAAGAGTTGGGCAAAGTCACCGTCACAAGCGACGAGTACAGCCGCTTCAACGCCGAATTCAAGCTCCCCGAAGGCGGCCTAACCGGTAATTTCCAAATCCAAGCCGACGGCGGCGGCGTCAGCTTCCGCATGGAAGAGTACAAACGCCCCCGCTTTGAGGTAGAGCTGGAAGGCCCCAACTATGCCGTAGCCGAAGAAGAAACCGAAGTGAAAGGCTCCGCAAAACTCTACGCTGGCCCAGGGCTAGACGGCGCAAAGGTCAACTACCGCGTCTTCCTCGAAGAAGTAAGCTACTGGTGGTGGGGCCGAGGCAACAACAACCGCGAACTGATCGCCGACGGAGAAACCGAAACCGACGGCCAAGGTGCATTCTCCATCAAGTTCACACCCGAAAAGCAAAGCCAGAAGGGCCGCAAGCGCTTCCGCTTCGTCATCGAAGCCGACGTAGCCGATGACACCGGCGAAACCCACGACGCCTCCACGAGCGTGAGCCTACGGAGCGAAAAACCCGTCATCGCCCTCAAACCATCCGATGATATGGTAGACCGCGCCGACAGCCTCACTATCCTCGCCGCTGGCGCAGACGAAGACCTTACCATTGGCCTCACCATCACCCCTGTCTCCAAGCCCGGAACCTCCCCGAAAAGCCGCAAGTGGGGCTTCCCCGACCGGCCACTCATTGATGTAAAGGCTTACCAAAAGAACTTCCCCGGCCTCGCTACAGAAAGAACCACGAAGCTGGAAGAATGGCCAACCAATGGCACGCCTATTTACCAAGGCAAGCTCGACGTTGTAAAAGGTGAAGCTCGCCTTGATCTCGCCGCCAGCAACTGGCCCGTTGGCCACTACCGGATCGAGTGGACTTACCCCGACGGCACGCCAGGCGATGCCTCTACCTTCGCCGTATTGGACGTAGAACAAGCAATGCTCCCAGCCGGAGTAGACAAATTCACGAAGGTCAGTACCCGCAACCCGAAGGTTGGGGAGCCCTTCACCATGACGCTGATTTCGGCCGTTGCCCTCCCCAACATCAACGGGCTATGGGCCAGCCGCAAGGGCTTCAAAACCGTAGAAACTACCGCCAACAACAAGGCCACCTTTAGCTACACCCCAACCGATGCGGACCGGGGCGGCATCAGCCTCTCCGTTGGTTACGTAAGCCAGAACAGGGCCTACAACTTCCGCGAACGCTTCACCCTCGGCTGGGACAATAAGAAACTCAAGATCGACTACGCCACCTTCCGCGACAAGCTCCGCCCCGGCGAGCCCGAACGGTGGACGCTGACGGTCAAAAACGCCGACGGGTCTCCCGTACCAGCAGCAGCCCTCGCCTCTATGTACGACGCCAGTCTCGACCAGATCAGCCCCAACCGAGGCTGGAGTTTCGATCCGTTTCCCGGCTTCTACGGCGGCAACCAAAACATGAGCTTGCTCACAGATGGCATCCTCGGGGCGTCTGGGCGGAGCAACTTCCAACTGCCTAGCTTGCCCAGCAACGACCCTTTGCCGCAACTGAACCTAGCTCCGTTTGGCAGCTATGGCTATGGACGCGGAAGACGGCAGGCAAAGATGATGATGCGCAGCGCGGCACCCCCGACAGCATACAGTGCCGAAGCGGCTCCGGAGATGGAGGAAATGGCGATGGATGATGCCAACGCAGTTTCCATCAATGCCGCAGGAGAAGTACCGCCACCACCACCGCCACCCGCGCCAGAAGCTGAAGAAGCCGCCGACGACGCCCCGGTAAAAATTCGCAAAAACCTACAAGAAACCGCCTTCTGGCTGCCCGACCTGACGAGCGACAAGGACGGTAATCTTGTCATCAGTTTCGATAGCCCAGAAGCACTGACGAGCTGGAAGTTCCGCTTGTTTGCCCACGATAAGGAGCTGGCCACAACCGTTTCTGAGCAAACCATCGTGACGCAGAAGGAGCTGATGGTACTGCCCAACGTGCCGCGCTTCGTGCGCGAAGGCGACCAGATCGGCCTCACCGCCCGCGTCAACAACATGACCGATAAGGCGATGGACGTGACGGTTTCTCTGGAGCTGTTTGACCCCGCTACAGATCAGGCCTTTTCTCCCTTACTCCTTTCTTCCCTTTTGGGGCGCGCGGCCGCAGGTGCAAAGACCCCTTCTTCAGGACAACGTCCTGATTCCCCAAAGGGGAGTTGGATAAAGGAGCAAAGCATCGCCCCCAACTCCGGTGAGGCGGTAAGCTTCGCCCTCTCCATCCCCGATGGTTTCTCCGCCAACGGCCTCATTGGTTACCGCGTAATCGCGCGGGCCGAAGGCTTCTCCGACGGCGAAGAGAACGTCATCCCCGTACTCACCGACCGGACGCTGATTACCGTCAGCCAGCCCTTCTACCTCAAGCGGAAGGAAAAGAAAACCGTTACGCTGCCCGTGATGGCAGGCAACAACAGCAAGAGTTTGCAGCACGTAAACTACACCTTCCAAGCCACCACCAACCCGGCTTGGCTTGCGCTGAAGTCGCTCCCCTACCTGATGGAGTACCCCTACGACTGTACCGAACAGCTCGCCAACCGCTACTTCGCCAACCAACTGGCCTACGCTACCGTAAGCGACAAACCCATCCTAGAGCAAGTCTTCCGCCAGTGGGCGCAAGACCCCGACGCGCTGAAGTCTGAACTGCAACAAAACCAAAAGCTCAAAAATGCGCTCCTGACCGAGACGCCTTGGCTCCGCGCCGCCGAAGATGAAAGCAAGCAGCGCGCCCGCATCGGCGAACTGTTCGACCTCAAGCGCTTGGCCGATGAGCAAACCGCTGCGCTAGACAAGCTCGCCAACCGCCAAGACCCATCCGGTTACTTCAGTTGGTTCCCCGGCGGGCGCGGCAACCGCTACATGACACAGTACGTCGTGGAAACCATGGCGCGACTCCGCCAACTCAA
>CALEDI010000145.1 GCA_937949535.1 uncultured Lewinella sp.
TTGGAGGTGTTGGAGGTGTTGGAGGTGTTGGAAACGAGGCAGACGTTGGAGGTGTTGCATCCTTTCCAGTTTGAAGAAATGCTTCTGAACTCCCCTCTGGCAAATAATCAACGCTCTTTGTAACGTAAATCATCTCATCAGGGTATAGAACAGACCTGTTGACTGCTGCGTCTAACACAGACTTTATCTTTAATGTTACAGCATTGAAGTCCGACAATACCTCCTCGTTAGTAAAACGAAGAACTTGATAGCCTGCAGTGGTAAACTTAAGATCGCGTTCAGCATCACTCCACAGCATTTCATTAGAACGATGATAACCACCGTCCACTTCTACTACTACTCTTTTCTTAAGGCAAACGAAATCAACGATTGAACGCCCCATTGGCTTTTGTCGATGAATGTGGTGGCCTAGTTTATTACCACGTAGTCCTTGCCACAACGCCTTTTCAGCAGGAGTAGGGTTTTTACGATGGCCTTTAGCTAGCTCTAATATCATGTTTGCCGACTTAAAGTCAACAAACCAGTAATCTTCAGATAAAACAGTCGTCTTGCCTGCATTCGTCTCACTAGAAAATGCGGGAGCATTTTCCACAAGAGTCCCTCCCCCGTGGGGAGGGGTTGGGGAGGGGGTTTCTTTGTCCGCAAAACCTCCCCCTGCACCCGCGCCCGCGCCCAAAGGCAACTCTTCGCAAATAACGGCAATCGCGCCCTGAGCAATCGCCTTCTCTATATAATCATGCCCATCCACCTGCGTACCGCGCACGGCAACAAACAAGCAGCCTGGGACGGCTTTTCTTGAGTCAAAAACCACGCAACTCACCCCACGACCGGCCGCCTCGCCGACGACGGCAAGCGGAGTAATCCGATCAATAATTTGGGTAAGTTGCATAGTTGAAAAAATTATTCAGTATCAGTAAAAAGGAAAAAATGGTTGCAAAAAAATATCTTGGATTATGAGTTATGAGCAGTCATTAGTTTAGAATCAAGGTCACGTCTCGGCCGCGTTTGCCCCTGCCGTCGGTGTGCCATTTCTGGTCCGTGACGCGGCCAACGCCTTTGGGATGGACGGCAAAGCCGTTGTTCTCCAACACGTAGACCGCATCGCGCAAGCGCATGCCGCGCACGTTGGGCCATTCCTGCGCTGCGGGGTCCCAAGGCTTTACTTGTACCCGTTCGTCTGCGGCATCAACAACGGCCAGTTCTGCGTCTGGCAAGCTGTCTAGCTTGACGTTCACGTAGTCGAGGATTCTGGTAATTTCCTCCAAGTTCCCCGCGTCGCGGTTGGGCAACTGACCAGCGTAAAGCACCGGGCGCGGCCCCTGGTTGAGGGCGTCATGCACGTTAATCATGCTGTTGTAGATGTTGTCGGATATTTCGCGGAAGACGGGCCCAGCCACATCGCCGCCGTAGTAGCCGCCTTTCGTCGGGCCGTAGATGACAACGATCACGCTGTACACCGGCTTGTCTGCGGGGAAGTAGCCCGCAAAACTGGCCTGGTATTCTTTCTTCCTGCGGCGCTTGCCATAGTTCTGCTGGCTCGTTCCGGTCTTGCCCGCGAAGCGGTATTTGTCGGATTTCAGCTTCTTCGCCGTTCCCCGTTCTACTACGCCTTCTAGCAGCGTTTGCAGGTCTTCGATGGTGCTTTGGGAAGCGATTTGCTGGTCTACTACGGTTGGGCGAAAGTCCGTCAAAACCTTGCCTTCTCGGCGAATTTCTTCCACTACGTAAGGCTTCATCATCTTCCCATCATTAGCAACCGCGTTGAAGAAAGTCAGCATCTGAAGCGGCGTCAGGCGAGATTCGTACCCGAAGGAAAGCCAAGCATTGGATATGCCCGACCATTCCGCACGGCTGGTATCGTTAACCATCGGCGTACCCTCACCAGAGAGCTCAATGCCCGTCTTTTCACTAAGGTGGAAAGACTGCAAGCGAGCCGAAAATTCCCCGTCGGCATACAAACTATCGGCCAGTTTGGCCATCGCGACGTTGGAAGATTGCTCGAAGGCCTGCCGAACGGAAATCACGTTCCACTTCCTACTCAGCGGGTTAGAATCGGTCACTTTCACCTTGTCCTTAGAGAATTCTTTCACTCCTCTTTCAATGTCGATCTCTCCGTCGAGGGTTACTTTCTTGTCTTCTAGCAAAGCCATCATCGTAGCCAGCTTGAAGGTAGACCCCGGCTCGGTGCTTCGCTGGATGGCGTAGTTGTACTGCTCGAAGTATTTGGTGCGGTCTTTCGTTGCTGCGCCGAGGTTAGCGATGGCGCGGATGGCACCGGTTTTCACGTCCATTACAACAGCAGCCCCCCACTCTGGCTGGTGCTTACGCATAGCTCGGTAAAGGGCGTTTTCGGTAATGTCCTGAATGTTTACGTCCAGCGTAGTGTGTACATCTGCGCCTGCTGTGGGCTCCACGATGGCCAAGTTGTCGGTTGGCAACCACACATCATCGGTTTTACTGATCCGAAACATATTGGCCTTGCCCTTTTTTCCTGCCAGCTCCTTATCAAAGGTATTCTCAATACCGACCATGTTCCCACTGATCTTACCGATCGTTCGGCGGGCCAGCCAGCCGAAGGGGCGCTTCCGTTCGTTCCGCTTCGTCACGATCAGGCCTCCACCAAACCGGCCAAGATTGAAGATGGGAAAACGCTTAATGTCTTGCAACTCACGGTAGCTTACGCTCTCCGCAATTTTGTAGTAGTGTCGTGCGGGCTTACTGAAGCTGTCGCGCATGGCGGTCAGGCTGTCTCTCCAGTTTCCGGCCGTATGGCGGTTGTCTACGTGGTAGCTGAGCAGGTAAGACAGGCTGTCAATGTTATCGTAGTACGCCCGTGGTGGCGCAACGAAGGGATCAAAGTGAAGCGTAAAATACGGCACGGAAGTAGCCAGTAGGTTGTTGCCTCGGCTGTAGATGTTGCCACGCTCAGGCTTCACCTCCCGCTCCTGGAAGTATTCGGCCCCCTTCTCCATGTTCACGGCCCGTTTCACCACAGCAATGTCAACCGTCTTATACGCCAACGCGCCCGCAATCCCCACCATGATGGCGAAAATGAGGTAGATCCTGACCAGGACATCGTCTTTGTAATTTATTGAAGGCATTTGGTAGTAGTGTAGTCTTGTAGTTCGGGAGTCTTGTATTACTCAGAAACAACCAGTTTCTTAGGTTTTCCTCGGTGCATTCGCAAACCATCCTCTCGGACGTTTTGGACTACTTCGGAACGTAGGCCGTTGTACATATTCTCGCTTTCGAGCGACATGAAGAGCCAGCGTTTTTCTTTGATTTCGTCTTCGAGGTATTGGATACGGCGAACGTTGTATTCTGCGTAGTGTGCGTTGCCTATATACAGCAAGGCCAGCCCGCCGAGGAAGGCGAGAAAGCCGAGGTTATTCAGGATGAAGGCGGAGACGTCCAAGGACGGGCCCCTGCTGCGTTTTGCTGCCATTTTATCACACATTTTACAGGTTGCAAATTGTAAGTTGCAGGGTAGCAAATTACAGTCATTCGGCACGCAAATTCGCCGAAGCGAAAAGGGTCAATCGTAACGTATGGTATGCAAGTCTGAAAGCTTAAAATCTAATACGGAAGGCGGGCATAGGGGCTCACTCATCCTGTTTTCGTAAACCGACCCGCAGTTTAGCACTGCGCGCACGGCTGTTCCGCTTTAGTTCTTCGGCGGAAGGCAACTGGGGTTTCTTCGTCAAGATTTTGTAAGGGCGGTCAATTCTCCCGTAAAAATCCTTGATGACGTTTCCGTCCGCATTGCCGGTTTTGAGGAAATTCTTCGTGATGCGGTCTTCCAGCGAGTGGTAAGAGAGTACGACGAGTCGACCTTTGTTTGGTATCAGTAAGTCGGTGGCTTGGGCCAAAAGATCAGTAAGCGCGCCGATCTCGTCGTTAACCTCTATCCGCAATGCTTGGAACACCTGCGCCAAGTAGCGCGGCCGCGTGCCGCGCACCCACGGGTCGCAGACATCCAGGAAGTTCTGGATGGTCACGATGGGCGCTTTATCGCGGGCTTCCACAATTGCGTGGGCCAACGAGCGGGCGTTACGAACCTCGCCATACTCCCCCAGCATCAGTTGCAGATCGTCGGCTTCATAGTTGTTCACTATGTCGGCGGCGGTGCGGTCGGCTGCTTTGCCCATACGCATGTCTAGATCCGCGTTGAAGCGGTAACTGAACCCTCTCTCTGCCTGATTGAACTGGTGGCTGGAAACCCCCAGATCAGCGAGTAACCCATCAATTTGGGTTACGCCGTGCAGGCGCAGGTAGTTGCGTAGGTGGCGGAAGTTGGCGGCTACGAAGGTGAAGCGTTCATCGTCGAGGGCGTTCGCACGGGCCTCCTCATCCTGGTCGAAGCCGAACAGACGAATGTCCATATCGCCGGCTTTTTCTAGAATGAGGCGGCTATGGCCGCCTCCTCCGAAGGTTACATCTACGTAAATTCCTCCAGGACGGAGATCCATGGCATCCACGCATTCGTGGGCCATTACGGGAATGTGGTATTCAGACATCAGTCTTCTACCGTTTTGCCCGTTGGGGTACCGAACAACTCTTCGGCAAGCAGCTCTGGGTCTTCCAGTGCCTCTTGCAGCAAAGCGTCGTATGCGGTTTCTGTCCAAATTTCAATTCTGTCGTTCCGGGCGCACAGCACTAGGCTCTTCTCCCCTTCCGCGTAGGCTTGCAGCCGCTTGGGCAGCAAAATCCGATCTGCGGAATCAGGCGATACTTCGTTAGCGCCCCGGTAAAAAATCCGCTTAAAGGTTTTATGGCGTGGGCTGAGGTCGCTCAGCGCGTCAACTTCCTTTTTCACCTCGTTCCAAACCGGACGAGGGTACATGGTCAGGCATTTATCAAAGCCCTGATTGACGACGAATTCTAGCTCGTCCCGATTGCCAAGTTTCTTGAGCAGCGCACCGGGAATACGGAAGCGGCCCTTGCTGTCAAGGGACACATCATACTCGCCAAGAAGATCATATTCAAGTACCATAAAGCGGTTTCCAAAGGGTACACTTACCCCTTGTGACTGTAAAAATACAGTTCGCTACCACAAATTCCCACTTTTAGACACTTTATTTCACATCTTTTTCGCCAAGCAAGAGCAAAAATGATGAAAATCAGCTATTTCACAAGCAAATAAGTTACTAACAAGATTTTAATTCTCAATAAAGTGTCGATACTTTTCTAATTCTGGTACATCTTTTCCTAGTTTCGGTATTCTTCCGCTCCTTGAGGCCTTTTTCAAAATTCTTTGAGAGACTATGCTGGTGGGAAAAAGTGTCGGTCAAGGTAGAGCGGAGTGGTAAAAAGGTGCTTCTTGCCACTTCCAAGCACAATATACGCCTAATTGTTGGTTAACACGAAATTAAAAACATTTAAACATTTCGGGATGCGGCAGCGTATTGGGGCGGCGGCGCGCAGGTGCAAGGGGAGGTATGGGGTGGAGTGCCTCCGGCGCGACAGCAACGCAATCGCACCGGAGGCGCTCAACCCAGTCCAACAACCAATACCGTTGGGTGCATTACCTTCACAACCATCAAACCAAGCTGTAACCCATCGCCTCATGCTCCGCTCATTCCTCGCTCCCCTACTCCTATCCTTAATGTCTAGCGTAGGTCACGCACAAGACGACTTCGCCAACCTCGCCCGCTACCAAGCCCACAACGAGCTGCGCGCCACCATGACCAACGAGGTCGTATTCCTCGGCAACTCCATCACCGATAGCTGGTACGCGCGGGATACCGCTTTCTTCGAAGACCACAACTTCGTCGGGCGCGGCATCAGTGGGCAAACCTCGGAGCAGTTACTGCTCCGCTTCCGGCCAGACGTCGTCAACCTCAAGCCCAGAACCGTAGTCATCCACATCGGCACCAACGACGTAGCCGAAAACACCCGCCCCTACAACGAAGACTACACCGTAGGCAACATCGCCTCCATGATCGACATCGCCGACCAGAACGACATCCGCGTCATCCTTGCCTCCGTCCTTCCCGCTACCGGCTTCTCCTGGCGGCCAGCCCTCGGAGACCGCTCCGCAACCATCGTTGCCCTCAACAACCGCCTCAAACAACTCGCCCACCAGAAAAACGTCGACTACCTAGACTACCACTCCGCCCTCAAAAACAACCAAAACGGCATGGACAAAGAACTCGCCCCAGACGGCGTACACCCCACCATGAAGGGTTATGGGATAATGAAGGAGATGGTATTGAAGGCGTTGCGGTAAATTTCCCAATCCTTTTTATACATATCTTTCCCCTCCTCAAACAAACCAACAACCATGAAAATTCTAGTCATCGGTGGCAACGGCACCATCGGCAAACGGATCGTAGAACACTTCTCCACCAACCACCAAGTGCTCGTCGCGGGCCGCAGCTCCAAGAAATACCCCATCGACATCGCCGATACCCGCTCCATCAAGCGGCTCTTCAAGCAGATCAAGAAAGAAGGTAAAGTAGACGCCATCATCTGCGCAGCGGGCGAAGCCAAGTGGGCGCCCTTCAAAGACCTTTCCGAAGCCGACTTTCACATCGGCCTGCGCAGCAAGTTGATGGGGCAGGTAAACGTAGTGCGCTACGGCCGCAAAGCACTTCGCAAAAAAGGCTCCATCACCCTCACTACCGGCGTTCTCGCCGATGACCCCGTATACCAAACTACCAGCGCAGCAATGGTCAATGGCGGCATCCACAGTTTCGTGCAGGCCGTAGCGTTGGAGATGAAAAAGCAACACCGCGTCAACGTGGTCTCCTCCGGGCTCGTGATGGACACGCTCGATAAATACGAGAGTTACTTCCCCGGCCACCCGCCCATCCCGATGGCACGGATGGTCCTCGGCTACGTCCGTAGTGTTTTGGGCCGTGTCAACGGCGAGGTCATCAGAATCTACGAAGCAGCATGAGCAAAATACTAGTCATCGGCGGCGGGCTAATGGGCTCCGCCGCCGCCTGGAAACTGGCGCAGCGCGGCGCAGACGTAACCCTCGTTGAGCAGCAAGACGAAAACTACCTCTACGGCTCCAGCTATGGCAGTGCGCGCATCGCGCGCAGTCTCGGCCCCAAAAAGGACGTCTTCTCCTACCTCTTCAACCAAACCCTGAAAGAAGTCCGGCAACTAATCGATTTCCTGAACACCAACGATTACGGAGATCGGCACGCGATGGAAGACATCTACTCCACTTCTCCCGTTTCCTACCTCTTTCACCGCGATCAATGGCCTGTAGTTGACCGGCTAAGGTTCAAGCGGCAGAAAAGAGACTTCCGCATCGGCTCTTCCCGCTCCTCCTTCCGGAAGTTCGGGATGACAATCCCGAAAGACACCCTCCTCGTACGGGAACAGCGCGAATACTCCGGCACCATGCAGCCAATGGAGTTGATCCGAAAACTCCACCTCGGCATCACCCAAAAGGGCAGCCAAATCAAATACCAAAGCCGAGTAGACCGCCTAGTGAAAAATGACGACGGGCGCTTTGCGGGAACCATTACCCACCTCGCCAACGGCAAAAGTAAAGCCCTCAAATTCGACCAAGTCGTCGTCGCCTCCGGTGCCTACGCGGTAGATGTGCTGCAAGACTTTGCCCCCTATCTCCACCGAGTGCTCACGCCCAAGAAAGTGGTCTTGTCCTTCTACCGCATCAAGCAATCTCGTTACGACCGGATGACCCCGGCAGAGAAAAAAGCCATGCTCGACGCACAACCCTACTTCTCCCAAATCGGGAAGGAGTACTTCTCCATGATCGAAAAACCAGCAGACAACGACGATGCCTCGCCCCTGTTCAAAGCCGGTGGCCACCAGTTGCGCCGCAACATCCGTGACCTCAGCCGTGTCTGGACCGAAAAGCCTCGCAAAAAGGACCGCAAATGGACAAAGAAGCAGTTCCGCAAGCACTTCGACATGTTGGAGATCTACCTCAAGAAAAAGGATATTGAAACCGTAGAAACCTACAACTGCGTCTACACCGAAACCCGAAACCACGTCCCGCTCGTCACCCACCTCTTCAATAAGCACGGCGCACTAGACCGCGACATCGTCCTGATCGGCGGCATGTCCGGCATCGGAGCCAAAGGCTGCCTCGCCTACGGCACCATCGGAGCAGACCTACTGCTTGGCAAAGAAGGAAAGGCCAAGAAAATGTACCGCAAAACGGTCAAAGCGCTAGGAAACCCTAGCATACGGCTGCATACCCGGCGGATTAAGCGAGGAAGGTTGTTTTAGGGCGCGGACGCAGGTGCAGTGTGCGTAACTTCATATCTCAACCATAAGCAGAAGGCTCAGTTGTCAATTACTGTTTTCTTCCGTTGGGGAGATTCGCTTAAGCGAATCTCCCCAACGGAAGAAAACAGTAATTGACAAC
>CALEDI010000146.1 GCA_937949535.1 uncultured Lewinella sp.
TCCTAAAGAGTTGGTGAAGCAACTTATTTTTCAGAACTGTATGCGCTACCAGGCCAATACCCCCCGCCAAGAAGGACTCTACACTCCTCATACCGAATCTGATGCTTGTGGCACCGGATTTATTGCAAACCTTACCGGAGAACCGTCTCATAGCCTAGTCACGGACGCCCTCACGATGCTCATCAATATGGAGCACCGAGGAGCTTGTGGCTGCGAGCCCAATAGCGGTGACGGTGCCGGAATATTGGTCCAAATACCCCATGATTTCTTCGCCCGTAAGCTGACGGAAAAAGGGAAAACCCTGCCCGAGAAAGGCAAGTACGGCGTAGGTATGATGTTCCTGCCTGCCGAGAAGCAACTCCTTGAACGCTGTCTTTACCTCTTCGAAGACTACGCCGACGAGATGGGCTTTGACCTCATTCACTACCGCAAAGTTCCTACCGACCACGAAGAGCTTGGCCCAACAAGCAAGAGTGTAGAGCCACGCTTTCAACAAGTGTTCGTGAAGCCCCGCGTAGACCTTGAGTCCAAAGACTTGGAGCGCAAACTCTATGTACTTCGCAAATACGCAACCCACAGAATACACTCAACTTACCCCGAAACACGAGACCAGTTTTATTTAGCTAGCTTCAGCTACAAAACCATTGCCTACAAAGGCCAACTGACCACTTGGCAACTGCCCGGCTATTTCAGCGACCTACAAAGCCAAGATTTCAAATCGGCCATCGCGCTCGTTCACAGCCGGTTTTCTACCAACACCGTCCCGAAGTGGAAGCTGGCCCAGCCATTCCGTATGGTTGCGCACAACGGTGAGATCAACACCATTCAGGGCAACGTAAACTGGTGGAAATCCAAAGAAAGCCTCATCCGGGAAACGGCCAGTTTCACGAAAGACGAGCTAGACAAAATATACCCCGTCTGCGGTACCGGCCTGTCTGATTCGGCCAACTTCGACAACGTCCTCGAATTCCTGACCCTCAACGGCATCAGCATCCCACATGCGCTCATGATGATGATCCCTGAAGCGTGGCAAGGCGACGAGCAGATGCCAGACTATAAGCGTGCTTTTTATGAGTATGCCAAGGGGCTGATGGAGCCCTGGGACGGGCCCGCCAGCATCTGTTTTACCGATGGCGTCCTCGTTGGCGCAACCTTAGACCGCAACGGCCTGCGCCCGAGCCGTTGGTGCCTCACCGAAGACAATGTGTTAATAGTAGCCTCGGAAGCAGGTGCATTGCCGGTTGACCAATCAAAAGTAGTCCAGAAAGGACGTCTATCCCCCGGACGTATTCTCGTCGCTGACCTCGAAGAACATCGAGTGATCGGCGACGAGGAACTGAAGGAAACCATCTGTAAGCGCCTCCCCTACCGCGAATGGTTAGACGAGCACCGCATCCGCCTCGACGACCTGCCCCTGCGGCGCAAGGCCGACATCAGCATGGACCAGAATACCCTCTTCCAGCGCCTCCAGCTCTTCGGCTACACCAAGGAAGACCTCAACTTCCTCCTCGAACCCATGATTAAGGCGGGCAAAGACCCCATCGGCTCCATGGGGTCCGATACGCCGCTGGCTGCCCTGAGCCTCCAGAGCCAGCACATCGCTAACTACTTCAAGCAGCTCTTCGCCCAAGTCACCAACCCTCCCATTGACCCCATCCGGGAGCGCAGCGTAATGTCGCTCTACGCCATGCTTGGCAGTACGGACAACATCATGGAGATGAAACCGGGCAACGCCCAGAACATCCACTTGGACTCTCCGGTACTGAACAACGACGACATCGCGCGCCTCAAAGAACTGCACCATAAAGACTTCAAGGCGGGGATGATCCTGTCCGTCTTTCGGGCCGACGGCCAGGAGGGCCGCCTAGGTGCCGCCATTGAGCACATCAAGGCGCAGGCAGAGAGCCTCGTCCGTAGCGGGTACAATATCCTCGTGATTAGTGACCGCACCGCAGACAGCTTCAACGCGCCAGTACCGAGCCTGCTCGCTACCGGAGCCGTACACCACCACCTCGTAGAGCTTGGCCTCAGGGCCAAGACCAGCCTCGTCATTGAAGCGGGAGACGTACGAGAGACCCACCACTTCGCTACATTGGTAGGTTACGGTGCTTCCGCCGTAAACCCATACATGGCCTACGCCGCGCTGTCTAATCTCTACAAATCAGGCATCTTCGACGATCAAGACATCAGCAGAGACGATGCGCTGAAGATTTACAAGAAGGCCATCGGGAAGGGCTTGCTAAAGATCATGTCTAAGATTGGTATCTCTACTTTACAGTCTTACCAAGGCGCACAGATTTTTGAGGTCTTGGGCATCAACCATAAAGTAGTTGATGAGTGTTTCCGTGGCTCCATCAGCCGGATCGAAGGCATCGGTTACGATGGCATTGCGAAGGAGGTACTCGTTCGCCACGAGCTTGCTTACCCAGCCAACGCCGTACCGAATCCACAGTTGGAAGTTGGAGGTGTTTACCAGTGGAAACGCCGGGGCGAGGCCCACATGTTCAACCCCAAGAGCATTCACTACCTCCAGATTGCTGCGCGGAAAAACGACAAAGAAGCCTACGACAAGTACAAAGAAGAGATCAACCAGCAAACCGAAAAGGCGCTAACATTGCGCGGTTTATTGGCCTTCCGAAAGGGCGACCCTATCGACATCGAAGAAGTAGAACCAGCCAACGAGATCATGAAACGCTTCGCTACCGGAGCGATGTCTTTCGGTTCTATCAGTTGGGAGGCGCACACCACCCTCGCCATCGCGATGAATAAAATCGGGGCGAAGTCCAACTCTGGAGAAGGCGGCGAAGACGAAGTGCGGTTTGAACTCAACGAGAAGGGCGAAAACATGCGCTCATCCATCAAGCAGATCGCTTCTGGCCGCTTCGGGGTTTCTAGCTACTACCTGACGAATGCGGACGAACTCCAGATCAAAATGGCGCAGGGCGCCAAGCCCGGAGAGGGCGGCCACCTGCCCGGCCACAAAGTGGACGACTGGATCGGTCGGGTGCGCAACTCTACCCCCGGCGTAGACCTCATCTCGCCGCCGCCCCACCACGACATCTACTCCATCGAAGACCTCGCCCAGCTAATCTTTGACCTCAAGAACGCCAACCGCCGCGCGCGGATCAACGTCAAACTGGTCTCCAAGGCAGGTGTAGGCGTCATCGCCTCCGGCGTTGCCAAAGCCAAGGCCGATGCCATCCTCATCGCTGGGCATGACGGTGGTACGGGAGCTTCGCCGCTTTCCAGCATCCGCCACGCGGGCCTTCCGTGGGAACTCGGCCTCGCCGAGTCTCACCAGACCCTCGTTCGTAACAAACTCCGCGACCGCGTCGTGCTGCAAACCGACGGCCAGATCCGTACCGGCCGCGACCTCGTGATCGCCACCCTGCTTGGTGCTGAAGAATACGGCGTTGCTACCGCAGCCCTCGTTGTTGAAGGCTGCATCATGATGCGCAAGTGCCACGTAAATACTTGCCCGGTAGGCATCGCGACCCAGAACCCCGATCTGCGGGCCCGCTTCACGGGAGACCCCGAGCACGTCATCAACTTTTTCCGCTTCTTAGCGGAAGATATGCGCTCCATCATGGCAGAGTTGGGCTTCAAGACCGTCGACGAGATGGTCGGTAAGGTGGAACACCTCAAAGGAAACCGAGATGCTGAACACTGGAAGTACAAAGCCCTAGACCTAAGCCCCATTCTGCACAAAGAAATTGCGGAGGAAAGCGTCGGTCTTTACAACCAAACCATACAAGACCACGGCCTCAAAGACGTCTTGGACCGCCGCTTGATTGAAGCTGCAAAGCCAGCCTTGGAGAACGTCGACTCCGTCCGCGAGGAGTTTAAGATCAAGAATACCGACCGCGCTACCGGCACGATGCTCTCAAACGAAATTAGCCGCCGCTTCCATGGCGAAGGCTTGCCCGACGGAGCGATCAAGTTCAACTTCCGGGGTTCTGCGGGGCAGAGCTTTGGTGCCTTCGGCGCAAAGGGCATTGAGTTCTTGCTAGAAGGTGAATCCAACGATTACTTTGGCAAGGGCCTCTCGGGTGGTCGTTTGATCGTAGTGCCAGACCGGATTTCTAAGTTTGACCCACACGAGAACATCATCATCGGCAACGTTGCCTTCTACGGCGCTACGGCTGGAGAGGCTTATATAAAAGGTACGGCTGGTGAGCGGTTCTGTGTCCGAAATTCTGGTGTAAAAACCGTTGTTGAAGGCGTAGGCGACCACGGCTGTGAATACATGACCGGCGGCCTAGCTGTCATCCTTGGCGAGGTAGGCAAGAACTTCGGCGCGGGCATGTCTGGCGGCATGGCGTACATCTATGACCCCAACAAAACCTTTGCCGACAAACTCAATGATGACATGGCAGACATCGAGGCCCTCGAAGACTTCGACAAAGACATGCTCAAGTTGATGGTGACAAACCACCTCACCTACACGAGTTCGGGAATGGCCAAAAAGCTGCTAGCCAACTGGGACGCAGAGCTGGTTAACTTCCTCAAAGTGATGCCGCGTGATTATAAGCGCGTGTTGGCCGAAAAGGAGATGACACCCAATATTGAGGTAAAAATAGCAGAGCCCGTTTAGGCCACTGCATTCCTCACCGAAACCAATAGTAAAGAATAGGCCGCAAGGCACAACAGTAATAAAATGGCAGACCCCAAAGGCTTCCTACAAGAAACAAGAGAACTACCCGCAAAGCGCCCCGTTGCGCAGCGCAAACAAGACTGGAAAGAACTCTACGAGCCGATGGCCGAAGAGAAAACCATCAAGCAGGCTAGCCGCTGCATGGACTGTGGCGTTCCGTTTTGCCACAACGGTTGCCCGCTGGGCAACATCATTCCAGAATTCAACGACGCCGTGTACCAAGAGGATTGGCAGCAAGCTTGGGACATCCTGAGCGAGACCAACAATTTCCCTGAGTTTACCGGTAGAATCTGCCCTGCTCCCTGCGAGAGTGCTTGCGTGTTGGGCATCAACCAGCCGCCGGTTGCGATTGAGCACATCGAGAAGAGCATCGCCGAAGAGGCTTTTTCGCGTGGCTATGCGCGGCCTAATCCGCCAAACTACCGGACGGGTAAGAAGGTCTCTGTTATTGGTTCAGGCCCTGCGGGCCTGGCAGCGGCGGCGCAGCTCAATAAAGCAGGCCACACGGTAACGGTCTACGAGCGCAACACCCGCATTGGCGGCCTGCTGCGCTACGGCATCCCTGACTTTAAGTTGGAGAAAAACGTCATCGACCGGCGGGTTGCGCTCATGGAAGCCGAAGGCATCACTTTTGAGGTCAACGCAAATGTGGGCGAGAACGTAGATGCAAAGCAGCTTGTAAGAGACAGTGACGCCGTCGTGCTCGCTGGTGGCAGCACCATCCCGCGCGACATTCCCGCTCCCGGCCGAGAGCTAAAGGGCGTCCATTACGCCATGTCTTTCTTGGAGCAGAACAACAAACGGGTTGCTGGAGACGACCTCTCCACCCAGTCCGAAATCCACGCCAAGGGCAAAAACGTCGTCGTCATCGGCGGCGGAGATACGGGCGCAGACTGCGTCGGGACGAGCAACCGCCACGGCGCGGCCTCCGTCACCCAGATCGAGATCATGGGTAAGCCCCCCACCGACCGCGACCCCAACAACTGGCCCAACTGGCCGATGATCCTGCGCACCTCCACCAGCCACGAAGAAGGCTGCGAACGCGACTGGGCCATCCTTACCGAAGAGTTCCTCGGAGATGAAGACGGTAACCTCCGCGCCATCAAGACTACCCAAATCCGTTGGGGTAAAGACGCTTCTGGCCGGAACACTTTCGTGAAGATCCCCGGAACGGAGAAAGAGATTCCCTGCGAGCTGCTGCTCATCGCGGCGGGCTTCCTACATCCCCAACATGAGGGGCTACTGAGCAAACTCGGTGTTGGTTTAGACCCCCGCCGCAACGTTGCCGCAGACCCCGTACACGGCTACCAAACCAGTGTACCGAAAGTCTTCGCCGCTGGCGATATGCGCCGGGGCCAGAGCCTCGTTGTATGGGCCATTTCTGAAGGGCGCGAGTGCGCCCGCTCCGTGGATGCGTTCCTTAATGGCGGAGAATCCGTGTTGGAAAGCAAAGATGGAGGGAAGATGGCTTTGACGGTTTAAGTGTGCATTTTGTGCTTTTGAAGCGCAAAGAAGATAGTATTGTAGGGATGGAAAATCTATCTGGTCAAATGCTTCGCCGGACAGACGGATCTATCCGGCAACCGTCAAGTGATTCGCCGGACAGACGGATCTATCCGGCAACGATCAAATGATTCGCCGGACAGACGGATCTATCCGGCAACGGTCAAATGATTCGCCGGACAGACGGATCTATCCGGCAACGGTCAAATGATTCGCCGGACAGACGGATCTATCCGGCAGCGGTCAAGTGATTCGCCGGACAGACGGATCTATCCGGCAACGGTCAAATGCTTCGCCGGACAGACGGATCTATCCGGCACGCCAATTTCAAGCCATCTCTCACCGAAACAGAGCTACTCTCCAGCATTTGTCCTCAAGTACTAAACAAGCATAGCACCTGCGGCCGCGCCCAAAAACTACCGCTTAGAAGCCGCCAAGGTGTTCATCAGCAAAGAGACCACCGTCATCGGCCCCACCCCGCCGGGGACGGGCGTCATGGCGGCAACTTTTGGTTCCAAGGCAGCATAATCGACATCGCCGCAGAGGCGATAACCTTTCTTCCGGGAAGCGTCTTCAACGCGGTTGATCCCAACGTCGATGATTACGGCTCCTTCCTTCACCATATCGGCCGTCACCATTTCGGGGATGCCGATGGCGGCGATCAGGATATCGGCTCGTTTGGTATGGAAAGCGAGGTCTTTGGTGCGGCTGTGGCACATCGTAACGGTCGCGTTACCAGGGTTTCCTTTGCGGCTCAGCAAGATGGTCATTGGCGTACCGACGATGTTGGAGCGGCCAAGGACCACCACCTCTTTACCACTGGTTTCGATGCCGTAGCGGTCCAGCATCGTCATGATGCCGTTGGGCGTAGCGGGCAGGTAAGACGGTAGGCCGAGAGTCATCATGCCGATATTGACGGGCGTAAAGCCGTCTACGTCTTTCTTCGGGTCAATGGCCAAATTGATGGCGTCTTCGTTGAGGTGTTTGGGTAGGGGTAACTGCACGATGAAGCCATCGATGTCGGGGTCTTTGTTTAGTTGGTCAACGATTTCCAAGATTTCCGTCTGGGTCACTTCCGTTGGCCGCCGGATGAGGCTGGAGCGAAAGCCGACCATCTCGCAACTCCGGACCTTATTGCGAACGTACACTTGAGATGCCGGATCATCGCCTACCAAAACAGCCGCTAGGTGAGGAATTTTCCCACCGGCAAGGCGAATTACGTCCACTTCTTGCTTTAATTCTTCTTTTATTGTGGCCGCGAGGGCTTTACCGTCCAATACTTTCATGTTAAAATTCGTTTTGCGCCAAAGATAGTGCCTCTGCTTAAAGTTGTTGCCCCCAAAAGCAATCTACAAGTTAGCGGATGCTATTTTCCTTACCGTTGCGTTTTGTCGTCGCCCTGTCCGTGGCTTCACTGCGTACCGATTACCTTTGCTACTGACACTTCGTGTTGTTTCTCTTTACGCCAAATCATCAATTTCAGGCGTTTTAGGGGCGCGGCCGCAGGTGCAAAGACATGACTGACCCAACATCCCCCCGATGCCTCAATTCTACACCCGTCTCGTATTCATTTTTCTTGGCCTCTTCACTTTGTCTGCTGCAGCGGACGCTCAAAACATCCGAATATCCCAAGGTGGGCGGGTGAACACTTGTAGTGGTGTGCTGCTGGATTCCGGCGGGGCGAACGGCCCTCATGCTGCCAATGGCACCACACAACAGATTACCCTCTGCTCCAACAACGGAGGGGCGTTGAGCCACATTAGGGTAGACTTTTCCGCACTCAGTATTCAGGGAGAGCTGACGATTTACGGCGGAGATGATACCTCTGCCCCCGTTCAGGTTGTAATTGATGGTGGAGACCCTCCGGGTTTTAACGTAACGGCAACCCAAGGCAACCCTACGGGCTGTCTCACTTTTGTATTCAATAGTACTGGTAGCGGCCCTGGCTGGGCTGCATCTATCAGTTGTGTCCGCGCCTGCCAATCTATTGATGGCCTCATTACTACGGTCCCCGCCTCAATGCCCACTATAAATGGTTACACCGATATTTGCCCGGGCGACGAGATTGTCTTTTCCGCCGAAGGTATTTATGACGAGAACAACCTCCGCTACAACCAGAACGATGCTAGCTCCACCTTCAACTGGAACTTCCAAGACGGAACAGTTGAAGAAGGCCGTGGCCTAACCACTATCGCTCACACCTTCGAAGAGCCCGGCGGCTACCTCGTTAGCCTAACCATTACGGATGCCGACGGCTGTACCAACACCAGCCGAATAAGCCAACGGGTTCGGGTAGCGCCGCCGCCCTTATTCTCTTCCCCAGACAACCTACCAGAGAACCTCTGCATCGGCGAGGAAGTAACCCTAACCGTAGGCCGAGAAGGCAGCCCCTTCTCCGTTGACTATGACCCAACACCGGTTGAATTCTCCTTCAATACCAGCCAAACCTTAACCGAAATCACCGAACTACCCGACGGCAACGGAAGTGAATATTCCAGCCCGCTAGTATTCTCCAACTTTAACCCCGGCCAAACCCTAGGCCAAGCTAGCGACCTCGTCCGTATCTGCGCAACCATGGAGCACAGTTACCTCGGCGATCTCGACATCTGGATCACCTGCCCAGACGGAAGCCAACTTGACCTGCACCGCTATTCCATTAGCGACGACGTACAACGCCAGCTCCTTGGCCGAGGCGACCAGAACACCAACACCCCAGACCCCCCCGGCCAGTATTGCTGGACCGCAGACGCCCCCCGAACCATGGCGCGGCACGTAGCTCAGTTCAACATTGGGTCTAATGAAACCATGCCCGAGATCAACTACGCAGCCGAGGAAAGTTTTGCTTCCCTAGTTGGTTGCCCCCTAAACGGAGAGTGGGCCCTAAACATCCGTGACAACTTGGCCAACGACAACGGTTACATTTACGAATGGTCTATTGAGTTCGTTAGTTCTCTCTACCCCAACCAAGAGACCTTCCTAGTACCGGTCAATGATTTTGCCTTCGATAACTTCGACAACTTTAGCTTTTACGGCACCGATAGCGTAATCTTCGCGGCTCAAAATGCAGGCCCCAACACCCTCAGGATCGTGTCTACAGACGACTATGGCTGTGTGTATGACACCAGCGTCTCCATCAACGTACTTCCGCCCTATGCCCCAGCCTGTGCAACCTGTGGGCCGCTCGTAGACCGAACTGTTTTGGATACGTCCATTTGCCTCGGGGAGTCCTTCACCCCAGACGTGATCGGCACGATGGCGACCGATACCTTCATCACTTTTGAATCTTTCACGAATGCGCCTTTCAGCAATGCGCTTTACCCTGACACCGACAATCCATACGTCAATATAATTTCGATCTCAGACTTTGCCCCAGACCGAATTACCAACGTAGCAAGGGAGCTAAGCTCCATCTGTGTCAGCTTAGAAAACACCGGAGAGCTCAATGATATAACGCTCCAAGTCATCGCGCCTAATGGTCGGATACTCACCTTGGTAGACAACTTTGGCGGAGCGGGCGAGAACCTCACCCAAACCTGTTTTAGCCCAACAGCAACCGCTCCGCTCGGTAGCGGAACGGCACCGTACACTGGCGTTTTTGCCCCCATTGGCGGCAACTGGACGGCCTTCAACAACTCCCCCATCAACGGAGCTTGGCAACTGCAAGCCTTCGACGACCAAGGCAACGACATCGGCGAACTCGTCAGTTGGTCCATTTCATTGAACTACGACCGGGGCTTCACCTACGAATGGTTGCCCAACGACGGCAACCTCTCCTGCAACGATTGCCCCAACCCCACCATCACCCCTACCGGCCCCGCCTCTTACACCCTCAACGTAATGACGGCTGCGGGGTGTACCGATATGGCCACCGTCAACATCGGGATCAACACCCTAGACATCAACGTAACCGAAACCCTAACCAACCCTAGTTGCCCCGGCAGGGCAACCGGTAGTATCAGCGTAGCCGTAACGGGTACGGACCCCAGCTACAACTACCTTTGGGGTAATGGAAGCCTCTCCTCAGAGATCAACATGTTGCCCGCAGACACTTACAACCTGACCGTATCCGACGCCCAGGGCTGCGAAGAAACTTTTGAATATACCCTAACCGAACGGCCGCTCTTGGTCGCCACCCGCGACGAAGTAGTTGATGCCAGTTGTTTCGGAGCCTCCAACGGTGAAATCCGGATTACTACCACCGGCGGAACCGCGCCCTACACTTACCTCTGGGACGACCCCAACGCCCAAGTAGCCGAAGACGCTGGCGCGCTTACTTCCGGAACCTACAACCTAATAGTGACCGACTCCCTAAATTGTTCCACCACCCTCCAAGCCACCGTAAACCAGCCGGACCAACTAGCGATCACCTTCCGCTCCAACGATGTTTCCTGCCGAGACGGTAACGACGGTAATGCGGTAGCCCTACCTACTGGCGGCAACGGAGGCTATATGTTCAGTTGGCAAAACGGCGCTGCCCAAGACAGCGTCTCTGGCCTGATCGCTGGCACCTTTGAAGTTACCGTCACTGATGCTAAAGGCTGTATGGCAACCAACTCAATAATCATCGACGAGCCAGCTACGCCCCTCATTGCCGTAGTTGCTCAAGACCGGCAAGGGTGCTTCGAAACTTCTGCCAACCAAGCAACCGTTACGCCCTCTGGTGGGTCTGCTGGCTATTCCTACCTGTGGAGCAACGGAGAGATAACGGGTACTGCCGTTGCGCTCCCGTCTGGCCTCAACACCGTTGTTGTAACCGATGGGGGCGGCTGTATGGAGACCTTCTCCGTTACCCTAACGGACCTTCCCGAGATCACCGTCAACGTTATCGCCAACCTCCCTAGCTGCAACAATCGAACAGACGGTCGCCTAGGCGCTACCCCTACCGGTGGTGCGGGCACTGTTGAGACCGACTACGCCTACTTGTGGTCTAACGGCCAACCTGGGGTAGCGATTTCCAACCTGCCCGGAGACATCCTCTACCGCGTTACCGTAACCGGACCGCGCGGCTGTACGGGCGAAGGCGAACGCTTCCTCAATGCACCGCCGCCCATCACCTTCGCCGTAGACGAGACCCCCGTAACGTGCTTCGGCGAAGCTAACGGCGCACTGACCATTGGCAACATCTCCGGCCCCAACCCCGGCAACTACGACTTGCAATGGGGCGCGGCGGCCAACAACAGTTCGGCCGCAACCGTATCTAACTTACCAGCAGGAAACAACTACACCTTGCGCATCACCGATGTGGATGGCTGTACGGCAGACACCACCCTGAGCATCTCGGAACCAACACAGCTAGGCGCCAGCATCAGTAAATTTGATGTGAGCTGCTTCGGCGAAACCGATGGTAGTATTTCAGCCCTCGGCACCGGCGGAGTAGGAGGATATATTTACACCTGGAGTACCAGTAGCAACCAAAACCAGATCGTTAGCCTTCCGGCTGGCAACTACAGCCTTACCGTTACGGATGCGAACCAGTGCGAAGATGTTTCACCTGTTGAAATCGTTCAGCCCACAGCTATTTCCCTGTCCGCCTCCACCACCGCTGCGGAGTGTGCAGGAGAAGCTACCGGCACCATAGAGCTTACGGGTAGTGGAGGCCGCCAACCATACGTGTATGGCCTCGAAAACCAAGGCTTTACCCGCAACCCAACCTTCATCGGTTTGCTGGCGGATGAATACGTCACCTTTATCCGAGACAGCTCCGGCTGCCAGACCAGTTCGATCGTCCGGGTAAACGATGGGCCCGTATTCAGCCTCATGTTGCCCAACGATACTACCATCGTTTTTGGCGACAGTATTGATATTGTACCTACCGTCGTTGGTGGTATCGACTCCGTTGTTTACACCTGGGCGGGCTCCTACGGAGGAACCTTAGACTGTGAGGACTGCCCGGAGCCCAATGCTATGCCGGAGTACGAGATTGATTACAGCCTCGCTATTACCGACGCCAATGGCTGTACGGCCGAAGACCGTTTCCGGGTCAGTGTCCAGAAAATACGCGAAGTAGCCGTCCCGACGGGCTTTACGCCCAACGGCGACGCCAACAACGACGTACTGATCGTGCATGGTAGGCCCGGAACCCAGGTCGTTAGCTTTACGGTCTTCGACCGCTGGGCTAACGTACTCTACGAAGCGAGCGACTTCCCCGTCAA
This sequence comes from uncultured Lewinella sp., assembly GCA_937949535.1. Taxonomy (GTDB): domain Bacteria; phylum Bacteroidota; class Bacteroidia; order Chitinophagales; family Saprospiraceae; genus Neolewinella. The sequence goes on from CALEDI010000146.1 coordinate 12,310, forward strand.
TGATGCCGCTATGGGCTGGGATGGGACGGCAAAAATGGAGCCAGTCAACGCCGGTGTTTACCTCTATAAAATCGTAGTTCGGTACGATGATGATTCCGAAGAAGTGATCTCCGGAGAAACGACGCTGATCCGTTAAACCCTATTCTTTCGCTTTCGGAATTCTATTATCATGAATACATATTTCATCTCCCGGCCAAACGTATTGTTCTTTCTTTCTGTGCTTACCTTTTTGTTGCTGGTGCCTTCTTTGGCGCGCACGCAGGATGCAAGGTACAGCCAGGTCGCTGCTTCGCCCCAACTCACCAACCCTGCGATGACGGGCTTGATGAATGGCCAGTTGAGGTTTACTGCCAACTTCCGAGACCTCTACTCTAGTACTTTAGGTAATGAAGGCTTCAAGAGCGTTGGTGCGGGCGTCGAAATCCGCCGTAAGGCCGGAAACGGGAACTTCTTCGGCGTCGGCCTTCAGTTGCAACAAGACGAGGCGGGCGCGAGCGATTTCCAGCGCAACCAAGCCCTCGTTAGCCTGAGTTACCAGCAAGACCTCGGCCGCTTAGCGGGGCGCGGCACTGGCCACTTCTTGGCCGGAGGAGCATCGGTTGGTGCAGCTACCCGTGGTTTGGACGTAAACAAGCTCTGGTTCTCTGAGCAATACTTCGTCAACAACGCAACCCGTGAAGCTTACATTGATAGCAGCCTCCCCACCGGAGAGGGCATCTCTGGTAGCGGCAACAGCCTCTACTTGGATGTCAATGTAGGTCTCGGCTGGTTCGCGAACCTTGGTGATCGGCGCGGTGCGTACTTAGGCGTTGCCGCCTTCCACCTCAACAACCCCAACGTATCTCCCATCAGTGGGCTAATGGACCAGCTAGACCAACGCTACGTCCTCCATGGCGGCGGCGAGCTGCCCCTCGGTAGCGGAGACATGAGTTTGTTGCCTACTTTTCGGTTCATGACGCAAGGCCCCGCCTACGAGGCCCTCTTCGGTGCCAACATCCGCTATACCGAACGCAACTGGCGCGAGGTGGCTCTCCGGGCGGGCCTCTCCGCCCAGATGAGCAACCAACAAGCTGACAGCCCCGGCCTTAATGCCTTCGTTGTGTCTGTTGGGCTAGAAACCGAAAAACTACAGCTCGCAGTTAGTTACGACATCTCCGCCGGAGGAATCGGCACCATCTCCGACAGCCGTGGCGGCTGGGAACTGGGCATGATTTATACCCAACCAGCTAAGTACCGGAGTAGGGTCATTTGCCCTAAGTTTTAGTCGTGTACCGTAGTTCAGGGTTCAGCATTTAGCGGTCAGGGTTCAGGGTTCAGGCTACCGCTGTTACATTCGACTGTCTGCTATGTTGAAGGTGTGTATAACAATAGTCCGCTACAATTTCAGGCTTACAAGGCACTCATCTCGTCTTACATCCCTGCCGGGGGCGTTCTTTTCAGATGAAAATAACCAAAAATCTTTGGCTGTGCTGGTGGCTGATCGGAAAACGGGAACGCAAAAGCCTAAAAGAAAAAAACTCGCGCTGAAGCTTTGAGAAATGCGTCGAAGCCTATCGGTTATCGAAGCCTTTAGCTAGTGCATGAGCTTA
>CALEDI010000147.1 GCA_937949535.1 uncultured Lewinella sp.
AGTAAAGCAGGCCGACACCTATTCCCACACCTTCTCCCCGATGCTGTCTGGCACAAAGCTGCCCCACTTTTCGTTGTAGGTGTGCAGGCGTTCGGTGGGTTTTCCGGTGGCGTCTTCGAGTGGCAGGCCCGCCAATTTCCAGGCGTAGATGCTGCCGTAGAGGTTGTAGACATTCGTGAAGCCTTTCTTGCGCAGTTTTTTGGCGGCGCGTTCGCTGCGGTAGCCGACGGTGCAATAGACGACTACCGGGCGAGATTTGTCTACATTTTTCACCGTTTTTAGGTTGAGTTTGTCGTAGCCGATATTAATGGCTCCGGGCAGGTGACTCACGTCGTATTCTACGGCCTCGCGAGCGTCTAAGAAGAGCGCGTTTTCTAAGGCTGCGGCGGCTTTGGCCCCGATGGCAAGCTCGTCGGCAGAGATTAGTTTTTCTAGCTTACTGTCCAGTTCGTCGTAGCCGGTTTGCAGGCGTTCGGGGACATTTTGGGCGCGGACGCAGGATGCAAGGGAAAGGATGAAGAGCAGGGAAGTAAGAAGTCGCTTTATCATACCAACATAACGCATCAACTGGGGATTCAGTTATCTACCGCTAGGAAATCGCGGATGATCTGTTCTCCGATCGCGGCCGATTTCTCAGGGTGAAACTGCGCGGCGTAGAAATTGTCTTTGCGCAGCATGGCGGCATATTTAATGCCGCAGTATTCGGTGGTCGCTACGGTATGCGCGCCGGGTTCGACGTAGTAGCTGTGGACGTAGTAGCAAAAGTCGTTGTCTACCTCAGTGCTTACCCAGTCATTATTGTCCGTTAGGTGTACGTTGTTCCAGCCCATGTGGGGCACTTTGTCGCCGTTGGTAGGCCGAAACCGTTTCACCTTTTCGGGGAAGATCCCGATGCAAGGCACGTCACCTTCTTCGCTGTGGCTACATAGGAGTTGCATCCCGACGCAGATGCCGAATACGGGTTGTTTTAGCGAGCGGATCAGCTCGGTTAGGCCGGTTTCATTGAGGTGTTTCATCGTACTTGCGGCTGCTCCTACGCCGGGGAAGATGACCTTGTCTGCGGCTCGGATCACGTCGTGATCCTTGGTCAGAATGTGTTCGACCCCGATGCGCTCTAGCGCATAGCGTACGGAACGGATGTTGCCGGCGTTATAATCTATTATTGCAATCAATGTAGAGCTGTTTAAGTGAGTTTTTTATTCTCTTTGAGCATAGTCTCCAACTCTTTCCTTTTTGTTTTGGAAATGGGTAAAAGAACGCCATTTTCCATCAATAGCCCGCCTCCGTCAGTACGGTCAATACGCTTGATGAAATCAAGGTTGACCAAGGAAGTGTTGTGGCTCCGAAGAAATTCGTAATCAGCGAGAATTCTCTCGTAATACTTAAGGTTTTTAGACACCGTAAGTTTTTCACCAGATTGGAAACAAAACTCGGTATAGCTCCCATCGGCGGTACAATACATTATGTCGCTGATGTACACCATTTCGTAGCCTACCGAAGTAGCTAGGCCAATTTTTTGTTGTCGTCGGTTGAAGCTCTTTAGTTGTCGCAGCATTCCTTCCATTGAATCACTAGAGTTTTGGGTGCCAATTTTAGCAGTAGCACTATCAACGGCAGCCATTAACTTCTTGATATCTATGGGCTTTAGTAGGTAATCTATAGCCGAAAATTTAAAAGCCTTGACGGCAAATTCGTTGTACGCCGTCACGAAGATGATCTCGAAGTTGATCGTTCTCAGTTTTTCCAACAAGGAGAAGGCCGTCTTAGCGCCTAGCTGTATGTCCAAGAAAACAAGTTGGGGTTTGAGTTCTAGAATTAACCGCTCTGCGTCATCGAGGTTATTGGCCATACCGATAACTGAAACCTCTGGACAGTACTTGTTTAGTAAAATCAAAAGATTTTCTTGGCTGTTAGCCTCGTCATCTACTATAATAGAAGTCGTTTTATTTACGTCCATTTTACATCGTATTTGTCAACTTTACATATCTATTTCCTGATCAAGGTCTATACTAATAGAAGTTGCCGTCTTTGTTATTGTTCGGAGGATATCCGAAAATCCACCTAAGTAATTATAAGCCTCATAAAAATTCATATTACGAACCGCTGCAGATGCAGAGCCATCGTTATGCGGTAGCGTAGTACTTTCATTAAGCAAGCGAATAGCTTCGTCAAATTCTCCTAACATTATAAGCGAAAGCGCCAGATCTAGGAGTACCTCTCTCAAGGAGTCATAGTCCGTTACCCTCGAACTGGGAAGATCTGCTAAGGGTTTAAAATCTTCGCTCGCTTCTAGCGAAGATGTTCCTAGTTCTTCTGCCGAAAGCATAGGTTTATGATCACAGCCCGAAGACAGGAAGATCAAAATATGGCAAAGAACTACACACCAACAAAGACCAAGCCATCTTTGTTGGTCGCTCAAATAATGCTTTTTGCTCATAAGGCTCGCTTGTAGGTTTCAACAAATATAAGATAAAAGCCTATCAGTGAACTGAAACAAGCCACAAATGAATCAATACGCTTTGAAGCAGCCTCAAAAAACCATCTTTGCAATGCAATAAAGAACAACACTTTGAACAACAGTGCCGGTTTTATTTTTTAGCACTATTTTTATGAGAGACATTTTAACAGAACGGATGGTTGACAACAAGTTGTTGTCAACCATTCTTTTTTCACCTAAGTAAAGTAGCAGTCAACTACAGCATTCCCTTCGTTGAAGGCAACCTCATATTATCCACATCTCGTCGCTTCGCAGCCTTAACCGACTTAGCCAAGGCCTTAAAAGTCGCCTCAATCATGTGGTGTTCGTTCTGTCCTTCAGTTTTTATAGCGAGGTTGCACTTAGCTCCGTCACTGAAAGACTTAAAGAAATGATGGAACATTTCCGTTGGCATGTCCCCAATTTTCTCGCGCTTGTAAGCGCAGTCCCATACCAACCATGGTCGGCCGCCAAAGTCTAAACGCACATCTACCGTAGACTCATCCATTACCAGATTAAAGCCATAACGTTCAATACCTAGCTTATCGCCCAGAGCTTGCCCGAAAGCTTCCCCTAGCGCAATAGCTGTGTCTTCAATAGTATGGTGCTCATCGATATGAAGATCGCCTTTTACAGCGATGCTTAGATCACAGCCAGAGTGTCGGCCGAGTTGATCGAGCATGTGGTCGAAGAACCCAAGGCCTGTACTCATGTTTGTTTTGCCCGTCCCGTCGAGGTCGAGGTCAATTTTTATGTCGGTTTCTTTGGTTTTCCGGTGGATGGTTGCCGTTCGGGATTCGAGGCGAAGAAGACGGTAAATGTCCTCCCAGTTGGTAGTACGGAGCGCAATCGTTTCATCCAAATTGGCCAGCTGCTCGGCGTCCAGCTCTTCGGCACCCAACTCGGGGTCAGTAGCTATCCAGATGCCTTTCGCGCCCATGTTCTTGGCGAGCTGAATATCCGTTAACCGATCTCCGACTACGTAGCTTTGGGCCAGATCGTAGTATCCGGTCATGTAGTGCTCTACCAGCTTGGTTCCGGGCTTTCGGGTTGGCTGGTTGTCTGCGGCAAAGGTGCGATCAATTACTTGCTCGCTAAAGGTGATGCCTTCTGCCTCCAGCGCGCGGATCATTGCGTTGTGGGTGGGCCAGAAGTTTTCCTCTGGGTAGCTCTCCGTTCCCAGCCCATCCTGGTTGGTCACCATCACCAGTGCATAGTCTAACTCCCGCACGATGCGGCCCAGCCAGCGGAAGACGCCGGGGTAAAAGTTCAGCTTGTCGATGTGGTCTACTTGGTAGTCTGCGGGCTCTAGAATGAGGGTTCCGTCTCGGTCTAGGAATAGAATTTTTTTCATGCTGCTATCCGTTTCAGTCAGTGTATCTTTTGGGGCGCGAACGCAGGTGCAAGGTAGAGAATCATTAAAGCTCCGTCGGGAAAGCAAAGAAAGGCTTGCGGAATAATTTCCTTAGTGACGCCTATCATTCTGTTCAACATCAACGCCTTTCATCAGCAGCAAGAATGGCCCGAACTTCAGCAACGGTAAGATGATTGACTTTGGCCAATACTTCTACAGCCAATCCAAGCTTATGCCCAGATAGTACTGCTTCTTTTTGTGCGCTCTTGCGTCCTTTTTCAAGCCCTTCTTCGCGCCCTTCTTCGCGGCCTTCTGCTCGGCCTTCTGCTCGGCCTTCTTCAAAACCAATTTCTCGCCCTTCGTAACGTGCCGTATCAAAAGAATTTTTCAAATCCCTGTAATACTTAAGACTTGCGTTATAGTCTAATCTTTGCACTGGGTCAAATTTGGCAACCTCGGCTGCCTCAAATAAGCGAGAGAATATGCGTTCCTGCAACGAAGTTGGCATTTCTTCGAGCTTACTAAGGTTACGGATAGCGTAGAGCCACTTATCAAATCTAGTTTCCAACTCATTTATTGACTTGGTAAATTTGGGCATTTCCAAGTAGATAAACGTCAGCTTATCGTAGAAAACGTCATGCGTCTCTTTATCGATCAACTGAATATCATGGCGGTATTTGTCTGGACGGTGTACCGAATCGTCAAAAGTAAAATCCAGAATAGCGATCATATAGATCGACTTCAGTTCGTAGTTCCAATCGCTAACCTTTGCCTGCTCCCTAATGGGAAAAGTAGTGTAATAAAGTGTTCTATCCTTAAAAAAGCGCTGTTTGGCCTTTTGCAACTCGACGATAAATTTTTCTCCCCGTTCATTTTGGCAATAAAGGTCGAAAACGGCTTTACGGTCTGTCGCCGAACCATCAAGATGCTCGTTTTGCAAATAGTTAATCTCTACTATTCTACCCTCACGATCACTGAGCAACTCATTAAGAAAGTCAAGTAAAAGTTCCTTATTAGGCTCTTCCCCAAACAGCTTTTTAAACCCAAAATCTGTAAAAGGATTGACATAGCGTGGTTCCATGTGTAGCAACGATTTTTCGTACCAATTGTAATTATAAGCCATGATACAGGATATTAATTACTTACTTAACACACTCAGCAACAAATCGTTCTCCTCCTTAAGCCCCGCCGTAATCCGCAAACAATTCTCAGCATTTGGCTGGTAAGCTTGGTTACGAACAACAATGGCATTATCCAATAAGTGCTGGTAGGTCGCAGCGGAGTCTTTGAAGCGAACAAGCAAGAAGTTGGTAACCGAAGGGAAGATATATTCTACGCAATCAAGCTTAACCAGTTCCGTTTCTAGCCGCTTACGCTCACTGATGAGGGTGTCGACCTTTGCCTGCATCTCGTCTTTCTTGCCGAGGGCATCCAGTGCTACTTCTGCCGTCAGCACGTTGATGTTGTAGGGCATTTTGATCGTGTTCAGTAGCCCGATGATGAAGGGCGAAGCGAAGGCCGCGCCACAACGTATGCCTGCCATACCCCAGCCTTTACTAAGCGTCTGGGTAATTATGAGATTAGGAAACTCAGCCAACCTAGGCAAGAAACTTAGCTCAGGTACAAAGTCAATGTACGCCTCATCAAGCACAACGATACCGGGGAACGTTCGGATCAGGTCTTCAAGCACGGCCGCCTCCATTGCGTTGCCGCTTGGGTTGTTGGGGCTACAAAGCCAGAGGATTTTACTCCGGTCATCCCAAGTAGCCTTCAGTTCATCTACAGGGATTGTAAAGTCAGCGGTTAGGTTCGTAACGCGAAACTCCGCACCAGCAATACCCGCAGCTACTTTATACATCCCAAAGGTGGGGGGCAGGGCGTGAACTGCATCTCCTACGCCGCAAAAGATGCGCGTAATCTGGTCTACCAGCTCATCAGAGCCATTACCAAAAACGATCTGGTCGGGGTTGAAGTCTTTCAACTTTCCCAGCGCTTCGCGCAGGGCGGTAGATGATGGGTCTGGGTAACGGTTACGCCCTGTTGGCCAAGGGCTCTCGTTAGCATCCAGTAATACATCCGCTCTACCTTTAAATTCGGCGCGAGCACTGGAGTAGGCCTTCAGGCCCAACAGGTTAGGGCGAACGAGTTGCTCTATATCTTTATTTGTCATAGCTTAACGAGATCAAGCATCACCCCCGACTTCACAATTTTAGTTGCTTTTTCAAGGTCCGTTCGGAGGTAATGGTCTTTAAGGTTTTTGTTGTTCTTACCTGCTGGCAAGTTCTTCTTTTCACTCAAGAAGCGGTAGGCTTTTGCCGTACCCTTTCCTAGCTCTCGGAGGTCACTGGGGAGTTTGTCGTAGGTAAGTTGTAAGCCTCTGTGCGCACACAGTAGCTCAATGCCAACTACTTTTTCCAAGTTATCCAGAATTTTCCCCAGATGCAGTACGCCAATACTCCCCATAGACACAAAGTCTTCTTGGTTGGCTGCAGTAGCAACAGATGTTACGGATGCAGGTGTGGATAGTACACGGCATTCTGCTACGCGGGCCGCCCCTGCGTACTGAGCAATCATCAAACCTCCATCAGCTTCCATCGTATCAAATGCCAAGTCTGCTGGCAGGCCGTAGCTGAGGCCTTCATCGAGCATTGAAAATGCTCTTTTATCCGTTATCAATGCCAGAGACGTAAGTGTGATCTTGACATAATCAATCACCGCAGCTAGTGGCTGTCCATGAAAGTTAGCTCCGCTCGCAAATAGTATGCCTTCACCTTTGACATCTGTTCTATCAAAGTCGAATATCGGATTGTCTGTTGTAGAGTTAATCTCTACCTCTAATACAGAACGGAGCTTAACGAGTGCCTCATGTGTAGTGCCGTGGACCTGAGGAACAGCGCGGAAGCTGTACCTGTCTTGCACCCTCTCTCGTCCCTTATTCCCGCCAACATCGGCCATCTGGGCCGGGATAGACATCCGCTGAGACCCTCTAATGAGTCTATTGATTTGGTCAGCAATCAAAATTTGCCCTTCGTGGCGGTTGCTCTTCTTGTTGATGATTGCCGAAAAAGCCTTTTTCTCTCCCCGTATGGCTTCAAGCGACAGGGCTGCCGAGACTGATGCCATCTTTAAGACTTGCTCTGCTCGGTGAAGCATAAGCGCCGCAATACCGGAAATAAAGTTGGACCCATTCGTAAGCCCCATGGCCTCCTTAGCCCCAAGTACAATTGGTTTGAGTCCTGCTTTTTTAAGTGCCTTTTTCGCACTCATCAGCTTACCTTTATAATACGCCTTGGCTTCCTTGCCCAGCTCTTTTATCATCACAGCCCCAATCATGGCTAAAGGAACCAAGTCTCCGCTGGCGCCAACCGAGCCTTCTTCCTGCACCCAAGGCGTAACGCCTTTGTTCAGCATGTCAATAAGCAGCTGGCAGGTTTCTAGACGGATACCAGACATGCCCCGTGCAAAAGAGTTTAGCCGAATCAGCATGATTGCTCGGACCGCAGCTACCGGCAAAGCGTTTCCCGTCCCGCAGTTATGAACCATGATGTACTTGACTTGGTACTCATTGATCTTGTCAATGGAGATGGCAACATCCTTCAAGTCTCCGTGTAGGCGGTTCGTGCCGTAAATGGCAATGTCGGGGCGGTTCTCTATTTGGTGTTCTAGCTTGGCGCGCTGCTTTTTTATCCGTGACTTGATCTTAGCTGGGAAACCAATAGGGAAATTGTTAATCGCAACGTTAATTACATCATCAATCGTAAGCGACTTACCGTCTAACCAAACTGTATTTTTCATTGTCTTTTAATTATGATCAGCTTCTAGGTGTGAACAAAATTCGGCTCACTGCTCTAACGAGCGTAAACAAAATTATTGCTTTTCTCCCCCCCACCCATCACAGGGTACTAGGGGGCCAAAAGCGACAATTTGATTTGCGCTCTACCTAACTTACACCTAAAGCGTCAATAAGTTACAATATAGAGTTGACGTGCGTAACAAGGTCCTTAAGATTAACCTCGCTCTGCGTCAGGCGCCTCCACTCTCCCTTATCGGTTACCGTATCGGCAATCTCCGAGCCAAGCTTCAGGTTACGAACAGTAATGACGCCTTTCTCCAACTCGTTACCGCCTAGCATCAACGCTACAGGGCAGCCCTTCTTATCTGCATAAGAGAGCTGCTTTTTCAGCTTCTTAAACCCAGGGTTAGGGCCATAGTAAATTTCGGTATCCACCCCAGAGCGGCGAAGTTGCGCAGCAATCTTTTGGTACTCAGGCATTAGCTCTTGGTCGAGAACAGTAATGAGCACAGGGCTCACTACATCACCTTTAGACTTCCCCGTAAGCATCATGAGTTCCGCAAGCCGATCTACACCGATGGAAGCTCCGGAGGCAGGTGCTTTCAGCCCAAGCAAGTTCTCTACTAGCCCGTCGTAACGGCCACCGCCACAAATAGAACCCACCCGGCGCTCAATGCCTTTCTCGTCTGTATAAGACTGGGTAGACTCTACTTCGAAAATAGGCCCCGTGTAGTACGCCATACCACGAACAAGCGACGGTGTAAAGTACACAACGTCTCCGTTCATCCCGACGTTTTTCAAGACCCGATCAATTTGTTCCAGTTCCTCCAAGCCCGCTTTAGAGATTTCGTTGTTTCCGATTTTAGAAGACAACTCTTCCAGTACTTCGGTACGGGAAGGGTTCAGCTCGGCAAAGGTTTCGATGAACCCAATTATTCGGTTGGTCCGAGATGGATCAAGGCCAAGGCCCGGAATAACGGCACCAGACTTGTCTTTACGGCCTTTTCCGAGTTCTGCTTCTACGCCTGCGCGGCCAATCTTATCCAGCTTGTCTACAATCCGGAGGATAGCCTGTTCTTCTTCCTCTTTCTCAACGCCGATATCCAGCAGTAAGCCTTTCAATATCTTACGGTTATTGACCTTGATGCGGAAGTCCGTTTTGTCTAAACCAATGGCTTGCAGGGCCTCTGAAAGGATCATGCACACCTCAGCGTCGGAGGCAATGTTGTTGCTCCCTACAGAGTCAAAATCAAGCTGCCAAAACTCCCGAAAACGCCCTGGGTCAAGCTTGGTCTCAAACCGGAATACAGGGCCAAACTGGTAACGCCGAAACAGAGGCGCTTTCCCGGGGTGGATAGCCCCCTTGAGGTGACGGGTCCACATTCGTTCAGCGTAGACCCGGGAGAGCGGGGCCGTCAGGTCATAGCGGAGAGAAAGGAAGTGATTGTCCATTACCACCTTATTGTCCTGATCTCTTAGTTCTCGTCCGTTGGCTTGGTAGACAGGTTCAATTTCTGGGTTTTTGAAGGAGTACACGCCCCGGTCTACCGTATCAGAGTCGGGCATGTACTTACCCAAAGCATCGGCGTATTCAAGGATCGGTGTATCAAGATGCTCAAACCCGTAAGATCGGTATACCTTACTAGCAGATTCAATGATGTGCCACCGAATGGAGTTCAGTGACGCATTAATGTCTCTAAAACCTTTGATTTTACGTGGGACGACACCTCGCTCTTTACCTTCCATAATCGCTTACTTATCTTAGTTAATCACAAAAAAAAGCACCGTTAAAATAACGGTGCTTAAGATGTACCACCGAAGAGATTCGAACCCTTGACCTCTGGAACCACAATCCAGCGCTCTAACCAACTGAGCTACGGCGGCAATTTTGGGCTGCAAATATACTAATCATTATCAGAATTCAACAAGCCCCGGTTAATAGTTTTTGTGCAAAAAAAATCAAAGCCCTTCCAGACGTACCCTGACGGCATCGGCATGGCCCTGAAGGTTTTCAGCTTCCGCCATAACAACTACTTCGGGGCCTAAAGTACGCAGGCCTTCTTCGGTTAGTTCCTGGAAGGTGATCTTCGTGACGAAGCTGTCTAGGCTCACCCCAGAGTAGTTGCGGGCGTACCCATTTGTAGGAAGCGTATGGTTCGTTCCCGAAGCATAATCTCCTACCGATTCCGGCGTGAGGTAGCCTAAGAAGATGGACCCAGCGTTCCGAACCTCCTTGGCCATTTCCCGCGCATCATCCATACACAAGATGAGGTGCTCGGGGGCGTAAGAATTGATAAAATCTAGTTGGTCTTTCCGCTCCGGCAATACAACAATGACGGAGTTCTCGATGCTGTCTGCGGCAAAGGCCTTTCGGGGCAAACCGCTAAGCTGGCGCATAACTTCCTCAGAGACTTCCTCGGCTTGCTTTTTACTGCCCACAACGAGCATCACCTGGCTATCGGAGCCGTGCTCGGCTTGGGCGAGGAGATCCGCCGCAACCCATTCTTTCTTTGCACCTGCGTCCGCGCATACTAAAACCTCTGATGGCCCCGCAGGCATATCAATCGCCAGCCCCTCAAGTTGTGCAAGCTGCTTGGCCATGGTCACGTAGGTATTGCCCGGGCCAAACAGTTTGTAGACCGCCGGCACGGTTTCCGTACCATAAGTCATGGCCGCAATGGCTTGCGCGCCGCCGACACAGAAAATGCTCGTGATGCCACAAATGCTAGCGGCGTAAAGCACCGCCGGGTGGATTTTCCCCGTGAGTCGGTCGGGCGGAGAACACAGTACTACCTCTTCGCAGCCAGCCAACGAAGCCGGAACAGCCAACATCAACACGGTACTGAACAGCGGCGCAGTACCACCAGGAATGTAGAGGCCAACTTTGTCGATCCCCCTGCTCTCTCGCCAGCAAGTAACCCCCGGCATGGTTTGAATTTCTTCAACTTCCGCTCGCTGAGATACGTGAAAACGCTTGATGTTCGCCATTGCAACATTGATGGCCTTCCGCAACTCGGGGCTCAGTTGGTCGCCCGCTGCAGCAATTTCGGACGCCGCCACGGCTAGGCTCGTGAGCGCGACCCCGTCGTACTGCTCGGTCAACTGCCGAACTACGGCATCTCCTCCAGATTTTACCGACTCCATGATCTTTTCCACCCGCTCGCGCAGGTTTTCAGTTGCGGCCTCGGCGCGCTGCTGCAGCGCAGGCCAAGTAGCTCGTGTAGGTTTATCGTAAATCTTCATTTCCTTATCGTTTTGAATTAGGGACGGGAAAAAATTTAGTTTATGATCTTTTCAATCCCGATAATCAGAATTCCTTCGGCTTCTTCCTTTTTCAGTTCATCAATAACGTCCCAAAAACGGTCTTCATTAATAACGGTGTGGACGCTGCTCCAGCCCTCTTCAGCGAGTTCCAAGACCGTGGGAGATTTTAATCCAGGTAAAATTTCGATCACTCGGGGAACTTTCTGCGTAGGCACGTTCATGAGCAAGTATTTTTTATTCCGGGCCTCCAGCACGGCATTGACCCGAAAGAGTAGCCGGTCAAGGATTTCTCTTCGTTCATTATCAATCTTGGGGCTAGCAGCAATCACCGCCTCAGACTTGAGTACGATGTCCTGCTCCTCCAAGCCATTTTTGAACAAGGTGGAACCGGTAGAAACCAGGTCACAGATGGCGTCTGCGAGGCCAATATTGGGAGCAATTTCTACCGACCCGCTGATCTCGTGGATGTCTGCCGTGATGTTGTTGCGGTCCAGAAACAGTTGAAGACTGACCGGGTAGCTCGTCGCGATTCGTTTTCCGTCGAGGTCTTTCACGCCGTTATAGGGCGCATCCTTTGGCGTAGCCAAAGACAAACGGCACTTGCTAAAGCCGAGTTTCTTCACTATTTCTACCTTCTTCTTTTTCTCAATGATGGTATTCTCGCCGATGATGCCGATGTCTGCCACACCGTCCTGAATATACTGCGGGATGTCTGAGTTGCGGAGGTAGAGCACCTCGATGGGGAAGTTGCGGGCGGCAGCCTTGAGTTGGTCGCGGCCGTTATCGATCTTGATGCCGCACTCTTTCAAAAGCAGGATTGATTCGTCGAGCAAGCGGCCTTTTTTCTGGACCGCGATACGAAGAGGCTGAGGAGTAGACATATTTGATTCTTTTTTGAAGGAGAGGGGGGGCAAATAAAAAAGGTCCGTTGGCGTGCTGCCAACGGACCTTTCAAGAAGTAATGTTCAGGAATGTTAAGTTTCATTCACGCGATTACCGCTCGCCGGTGTGGCAAGAAGGAGATCCGTGATGATGATGAAAGTTAGCGAACATTGCTTGTTGTTGTAAAAAGAAAAGGAAACCAGCTAGGCTAGTTTCCCTCCTTGTGTATGTGGTGTAGGGCGGAATCGAACCGCCGACACATGGATTTTCAGTCCATTGCTCTACCAACTGAGCTACTGCACCTTGTTATTTATTCAAATAAATTTTGCCGCTTGAAGATTCGTGAATGATGGCGACAAAATCTCCTAACGTCGTTTTTGCCACCATCATTCACGAATCGCGGCAAAAATT
>CALEDI010000148.1 GCA_937949535.1 uncultured Lewinella sp.
CGTGCCCTGAAAGGGTACCATATCTAGCGATGGGTTGATCGAGCCGAAGGCGAGATCAGCCCATCGCTTTTTTAGGGATCTGATCGTCCACGATTTAGTCGGGACATTATAACGGAATCATCATGTTTTTCAGGGGCGCGGCCGCAGGTGCAAGGGAAGGTTTTTGAGTACGGTTTATGCAATCCCTTAAAACCAAGCATCCAAAGCCCAAAACCTACCGCTACGATGCAACGAACATTCCTTACCCTCCTCTGCTTCCTTACCCTGCTCTGCACCTGCGCCCTCGCCCAAAACGACACCCCTGAAAAGGAAACACCCGTACCCTCCAAAATCACCAGCGCCACCGTTTTCCTCGAAGGCGCACAGGTTCACCGCTCCGCCACTGCCCAGGTACCCGCTGGCCGCGCTACCTTGGTTTTTACCGGCCTAACTACGGACCTCGACCCCAAATCCGTCCAAGTATCCGCCAAAAACGACGGCTTCATCATCCTCTCCGTCAGCCGCCGCCTCAACTTCAACAAACCGCCCACCACCAACCCCGAAAGCGATGAACTCTACGACCGATTGGATGCACTTGAGCACCGCGAAGACCTGCTGAAGACCCACTATAAAATAGCCCGCGCCGAAGAGGAAATCCTGAACGAGAACCGCAAAGTTGCCGGTACTACCACCGGCCTAGACGCCGAGCAACTGCGCCAAACCGTCGCCTTCCAACGCGAGCGCATCACGGCCATCAAGCTGCGCTACCTCTCCATCACGGACAGCCTCGACCAGCTCAAAGAAGCGCGCGAAGACCTCCAAAAACAAATCGCTGAACTCGGCAAGCGCAGAGAAACGAAGACCACCGCCGAAGTCGTCATCGTCACCCAAGCCGACCGCCCGGTGACGAGCGACTTCACCCTCGGCTACCTCGTCCCCAACGCCCGTTGGGCGCCGCACTACGACGTCCGGGTAGCCAACATCAGCCAACCCGTAGACCTTCGTTACCGCGCCAAAGTGAGCCAAGAAAGCGGCGAAGACTGGTCGGGCATCCGCCTGAAACTGAGCACCGGAGACCCCTCCGCCTCCGCTACCGTGCCAACGCTACCTGTCTGGCGCGTCTACGCAGGTAGCCGACCACCCACCTACCGGCCGGCCCCCAAAAGCACCGCCTCCTTTGGCTACCGCAAAGCCAAAGGCGTAATCACGGACGCCAGCGGCGAGCCGCTCATCGGAGCTACCGTTTTGGTTCAGGGCGGATCTACAGGAACGGTCACCAACTTGGACGGACAATACGAACTAGACATCCCCGAGGGCGCATCCGAGCTTATCGTTTCCTATCTCGGCTACCAAAACAAGCGCGTCTCCATCAACGCCTCGGCAAGGATCGTCTTGGATGAGGCGACGGACCAGTTGGAAGAAGTAGTAGTGACCGGTTATTCCGGACGCGGCAGGAACCAAAAACGCAACCGGCCAAGGGCAAAACCTATGGCGGGCCAGACGATGGACATGGCTTCGGCCCCCGTGCCCGTGAATACCGAACGCCGCGCCACCACGGTCGTCTTCGATATTGAGCTGCCCTACAGCATCCCCTCCGATGGTAAGCCGCGCGATGTGGAGATCAAGCAGCACGATTTGCCTGCTGCGTACAGTTATATGGCAGTCCCTAAATTCAGCCCAGATGCTTACCTGACGGCCACCGTCACAGACTGGGACCAGTACAACCTGCTCAACGGCGAAGTGCAGCTCTTCTTCGAGGGCACTTACCTCGGCACGACCGCGCTAGACGTAACGAGCACCAACGACACCCTCGAACTCTCCCTCGGCCGCGACGCGGGCGTACTGGTAGAACGCAAAGAAACCGACGAATACCGCAAGCGGAATTTCTTCGGCGGCAAGGTGACGGAGAGCCGGGGCTATACCATCTCGGTCCGCAACAAAAAAGGCCAGCCCATCAACCTGACCCTGCTAGACCAAGTACCCGTCTCCGCCGATGAAGCCGTTGATGTGAAGCTAGACCTGCCCAAGGGCGTTCGCCATGAGGAAAAGACAGGTTTCCTTGAATGGAAACTTGAGCTGGCTGCCGGTACGGAGCAGAAGGTGCAGTTTGGGTATACCGTTAAGTCGCCGAAGAACCGAAGGGTGGTGTTGGAGTAGTGTATGTGTGTGTTCATAGCCGGTTGAAGGCCTAGGGTTATTTGCCTTTCTACGTTCGGTTAAACTTACTCAGCGTGAGGTTTGCCCATAAGCACCGGACGCTCAAAGGATTATTTCTACCTCGACTTCGTCAGAGGCAGAAATAAGCGCTTCGAGGTCCTGAGTACGCTTCAGGACCTCGAAGCGTTCGACTGAAATGCCTGGCGTAGACGGCATTTTAGTCGATCCTTTGAGCGTCCGGCACCCCAACCCAAACCGCTATACATTGACGCTGATTAAGTGGCCATTACGCTAAAACGCGTAGCGTTTTCACAAGTCCCTCCCCCGTGGGGAGGGATTTAGGGAGGGGGTTTTAGTCGATGTATAGCGGTTTGGTTTTTCCCTTTGGAATATGATGCCTTGGTGTTTGTTGCTTCGCAACCGTTGGAACTCGGCCTGGAAGGCCTCGACCAGAGATCACTCATCCTCCGCAGCCAGCACGCCATTAATGTTTAGCCGCATCGCCATGTCCATAATGGTTACAACGCCTTCTACGGGGGCTTCCTTATCTGGGGAGATGAACATGGAGTAATTGCCTCCGGCCTTGCTGGCCAACCGGCCTTCGAGTTCTTCTACCGAGATGCGTTTGCGGTTGAAGAAGAAATTGCCCTTACGATCAATACGAACATCGTCGAGCTTCTTACTGGACGCCGTTGTGGGAGAGTCTGAACGCCCCGGCAACTTAAGGTTAAGCGCATTCGGAGATACTACCGAAGAAGTCAGCATAAAGAAAATCAGCAACAGAAAAATGATGTCCGTCAGGGAGGACATATTGAATTCTGCGGATACTTTTGAGCGTTTCTTCAGGGCCATTTTTATAATATTGTAGTAATGTAGTGTTGTAGTAATGTAGTACGGTAGTATTGTAACGCTTGCCTCGTGCGGCGGTAGCGACTACATTACTATCCTTACCCCCTAGGCTGCGTAGCAATAATAGCCCGAGCCTTCTTACTAGCTGCCAGTTTCATGAGTGGGCTGATACGGCTGAAGGGGACGCCGGTTTCGGCTACAATCGTTACGGTAGCGTCTTCGATGTTTCCGGCTTGGGCCAGCGCGTCGGAGACGGCTTGGTTGATGGCCGCGCCCTTCACGGTTACGTTGTTGACGGAGGTTTCACCGTTTTTTTCTAACTGTACCACGATGTTGGTGGGGGCAACAGTTTGGCTGTCCGAAATCGGCAGATCAAAAGGTTTGATCTGAACGATGTTGGAGGTCAGCATGAAGAAGATGAGCAACAGGAAGATGATGTCCGTCAGGGAGGACATATTGAATTCTGCGGTTACTTTGGAGCGTTTCTTCAGGGCCATAATTAGTCAATTAGTCAAATAGTCAGGTAGTCAGATAGTCAAGAGTCAGGTAGTCGAGGAGTAGTTGGTTTGACTACTGCTTGACTATCTGACGGTTTGACTGCTTGACTTTTACCCGGGTTCTTGGAGTAGGTCCATAAACTCAGTAGTAGTCCGTTCGATCTTATAGACTACGCGGTCTACGGAGGCAACGAGAAGGTTGTAGCCAACGAAAGCGAGGATACCGATAAATAGGCCGGCTGCGGTAGTGAGGAGGGCGGAGTAGATGCCGCCAGCGAGTACATCTGGGGTGATGTTGTCTGCGGTAGACATTTCGTAGAAGGCGGAGATCATACCCGTTACGGTTCCGAAGAAACCGATCATCGGGGCGGCACCGGCGATACTGGCCAAGGTACTTAGGCCTTTCTCTAGGCGGAAAATTTCCAGGTTGCCGACGTTCTCAACGGCCGCGTCGATGTCGCGCAGCGGGCGACCAATGCGCTGGAGGCCCTTGTCTACCATCCGAGCAACGGGGCTGTCGGTGGTGGCGCAGAGCGCACGAGCGTTGGCCATGTTGCCCGAAGATATTTCCATCCGGATGCGGTCCATGAAGCCTTGGTCTTCGCGGCCAGCAGCTTTGATGGTGGTGTAGCGCTCCACGAAAATGTAGAGGCCAACAATGAAGAGGACCAGCAAGATGGCAACGATGATTATCGAGAGGTAGCCCGAATCCATCAGTACACTCAGGAGGTTGTCGCTTTCAACGACGGCCTCCGTCTGGTCCATCTCTAATTGGGGAGTTTGAAAAAGGAAGAAATTCAAAAAGTTCAGTAACATTTGGGCGTATTTAGCGATTGCAAAACGCGAGAACCTAGCTTTTCGTATGTCGGGAAGCAAAGTCGCGTTGTTCTCATTAGTGCGGCTAAGGTAGGTAATGAGGTGGTTTTAGCCTTCGGTTTTTACTGTTTGGAAGGTTTTTTAGTTGTTCGGAACCAATTGTATTGCGTTTTTTGTCAACTGTTTAACCTCAATGTTCCGCTACAATTTCAGGTTTACAAGGCACTCATCTCGTCTTACATCCCTGCCGGGGGCCTTCTTTTGAAGGCAAAAGAAGCAAAACCCTTTGGCTGTGCCCTCGGCTGATCACAAATACTGGGCCTGAGGGCTGAAAATGCAAAAACTCGCCATCAAATCTTTCGCTTTGCGCTTTAGCTTTTCGGTTGCAGATGCCTTTCGGAAAAGTAAAAGCTGGGGAAAGGCTCAAACAGTTTGCATTTTTTAACCGCCCTCAGGCCCAGTATTTGTGGCCGAGGCCACCGCCGAAGGCAGCCGCGAAGCGAACCCGTATTATCAAGCCCCCTAACCCCCAAAGGGGGAATTTCTATGCGATTAGCAATTAAATTATTGATGCTTTGGGTTTTGAAAGTCCTAGAATCGTATTGGTGAGACATTAAGGTATTCGTTCCCCCTTTGGGGGCGAGGGGGCTAAAACTGCCTTGCTGCTGGCCGGAAAGCGGGGGTGGAAAAGCCGTTAAAAAAGAAAATCTGTTTGAGCACCGATAAGCTGGTGCGTTTGCGAAAAACTTCAATAACCGATAAGTTTTAAAGCATTTCCCAAGGCTTCAGCGCGAGTTTTTTTCTTTTAGGCTTTTCCGCCTCCGCTTTCCGATCAGCCAGCAGCACAGCAAGAGGTTTTTGCTTCTTTTCACCTGAACTCACGTTTCGCGCATAATCTTCTGAGTATTCAAAAGGTCAAGCAAAGTACGGTAAGCCTCGGCCACTTCTGACAGTGCTAAGATGTCAAGTTGCGTACCATTTATGTCCGTCATATGTGCTACGTAGCGATCACCAACC
>CALEDI010000149.1 GCA_937949535.1 uncultured Lewinella sp.
AAACCATCTTGCACCCTAGGAATTACGAGTTCTTTACGTGGCGAAAAAGTTCGCCTGTCGAGTTGGGCAGCAGAGTTCATCGGAGGTGTAAAATTACGGGCCTAACTGTTTTCGTAAACTTATGTATATTCCGTAGGCCTCCGGCGCGATTGATCGTGTCGGAGGCGCTCAAACCCACCCAACTACCTCAGCGTCAAGTCCACAAAATCTTGCAAAGAAACCTGCTCTGGCCGCCGCTTGAAAAAGTCGCCGGTCAACTGATCGTCTTCAAAAGCAGATTTGAGGCTGTTGCGCAGCATCTTGCGGCGCATCCCGAAGGCAGATTTCACGATGTGTTTGAAGCGGCCGTACAACTCGTCTGGCACCAACGGTTCGTCTCGGCGAACAAGGCGAATGACCGCGCTTTCTACCCGAGGCGGCGGGTTGAAATTGCCCGGACTAACGTTGAGGACCAACGACGGAATATAGCGGCACTGCACCAGCACCCCGATCACGCCGTAGGTTTTTGAGCCATGATCGGCCAAGACGCGGTCTGCTACTTCTTTTTGGAACATCCCTACCATTTCGGGAATCTGCTGGTAGTTGTCCAGCATCTTGATCATGATCTGGCTACTGATGTTGTAGGGGTAATTGCCGATGAGGCCGAAGGGCTTACCCGCAAAAATTTCATCGAGCTTGGCCTTCAGGAAATCCCCCGCCACGATGCGCTCGCTTAGCTCGGGGTAATGGGTTTCTAGGTGAGCAACCATGTCTTTATCTGCCTCACTGACGGTGAGCTCAAAGTCGTCTTTGCGCGCCAACAGGTGCTTGGTCAGCATGCCCTGGCCGGGACCAACTTCTAATACGTGGTCGTACTGATCGGCAAGCTCCAGCGCATGAGCGATCTGGTGGGCGTAGTGCTCGTTGGTCAGGAAGTGCTGACCGTACGATTTTTTGGCGCGGGTTTTTCTTTCGCTCATGGGGAGGGAGGGAGTAAGGGGGGAAGGGAGTAAGGGAATAAAGGAGGAAGGGAATAAAGGAGGAAGGGAGTAAATGAGGAAGGGGGCGCAAGATACAATGATTGGGCGCGGACGCGGGCGCAATGAGGGTTTAAGGTTCAGGATTCAGCGTTCAGGAGGCCTAATGCTACGGCGGCAGCCTGAACGCTGATTGCTGCCCCCTGAATACTACCGCCCTACCCTACTCCCCCATTTGAAACCAATCAAAAGTCTCCCCATCATACCGCCCTACCCCTTTCAGGGAGCCGAGCCAGATACCGCCGTCTTTATCCTCTAGGATGCCGAAGAACATACCTTGTTCGTCTAGGATGACAGCGGGGGAGATTTTGCCTTCCGCCAAGTCTTCGGCGGCGTAGCGAGAGAGCCGCCAATTGTTGCCAACGTCGCTGGCCGAGCTAGTCCAGATATTACCGGCGCGGTCTTCATAGACATAGCCAACGAATTTATCATCAAGCTGCTTCAGCCCGTCTTCGCCGTAGCGCCAGAGCCCGTCTTGGCCCGCTAGCCAGATGTTGCCCTGCTGGTCTTCAATGATGGTTCGGACGTTGAAAAACCGCTCTTCGGTCTTCTCCGCAAAGTCTGGAATCAAGGAAGTACCGTCTTTCCTGAAGGCAGCGAACCTCACTCCATCGTAAGTACACAACTCCCCTCGGCTAGCGATCCAGATCCTACCCGCCCGGTCTTCTACGATGGAGTTGATGTCGTTGTCTAGCAGGCCGTTTTCCGTAGTCAGGTTGCGGTAGAAGCTGCCGTTGTAGATACTAATGCCGCCCATCGTCCCGATCCAAATTTCGCCGTTGCGGGCTTGGAGGAAGCAGCCTTGCTTGTCATCGGCCAAGCCGTTTTTCGTGGTGATGTTCGTGAAGGTCTTGCCGTCGTAGCGGTACACGCCTGCGCCGATGGTCCCGAACCACAGCCCACCTTCACGGTCTTCCATAGCCGAAAAGACGTGGTATTCCCGCAGGGCGTTTTTGTTGGTGAAGTTGGTAAAGGTTGTTCCGTCGTACTTCAAGATCCCCTCCCAGGTAGCAAGCCAGATGTCTCCGTTGTGGTCTTGGATGATGTTGCGGGTGATGCTGGCGGGGCCATACTTCGAGGAAGGCCCCTTCTTTTTGACGAAGTAGGGGTCGGCGTCGGCTTGGGCCAGCTCCTTTAGGCCCGGAACTACGGGCTTCGCCCGTTGCGCAGCAGGCGCGGGTGGAGGAGCCACAACATCGTTCTGCCCGCCGCAGGCGGCAAGGAACAGGAAAGCTAAGGGGAAGATTATTGATCTGGCTGACATGAGAGATTGTTTTCAAACACTTATTTCTTACACCCCAAACGCGCGTACCCATCCATCGCCAACTGGTAATCTGGGGCGAAGCGGAGCGCGACGTCGTAGTCGGCGCAAGCAGCCTCGGGCTGGCCGAGTTGCTCCTTGGTGTAGCCCCGGAAGAAGAAGCCACGGATATGGACGGGGTCGTTTTTGATCACGAGGTCGAACTCCGTGAGGGCCGGTTGCAGGCTGTCTAGTTCGAGGTAGAGCAGGCCCGCATTGAAGTGGCCCGCCACGTACTGGCGGTCGGCCAAGCTGGCTTCGCGGTAGGTAGCGATGGCGTCGTTGAGCTGGTCGTTGTCGCGCAGGTAATCTGCCTTGGCGTGGAGCGCGACGACGTCTTCGGGGTCGATGGCAACGGCCGCATCGAAATACTGCCCGGCGCGGGGCAAGCCCTTCGCGAAGAGCAATTGGCCGAGCTTGATGAAGGCATCCGTGAAATCGGGGTCGATTTCGGTCGCTTCCTCAACGGCTTTGATGGCGCGCGCCGTATCGCCCGTTTCTACCAATGCTTGGCTGAGGAGGTAATAGGCGTCTGGGTTGCGGGGGTCTACTTTAGAGACCTCGCTCAGCGTCACCAACGCCTCGTCGTATTGCTTCAGGGTGAGTTCGGTTTCGGCGAGGCGAAGCAGGGTTTCTACGTTGTTGGGTTCTAGGCGGGCGGCGCGTTCTAGGGTGCGGAGCGCTAGGCGACTGCGGTAATAGTCTAGGTAAACATCGGCCAAGTTGTAGTGGTACTCGATGTTGGTACTGTCGATGGAGAGCGCGCGCGTCATGTCGGCGATGGCCGCGTCGTAGTTCCGTTTGTCGTACTCCATCGTGGCGCGCTGGGCGTAGAGGTCGGCATTGTTTGGCTCGGCCGTGATGGCTTCGGTTAGGCGCACGATGCCGGGGTCGCGGCCGGGGGTATTCACGGCCTCGGTTTCGGCAGAAGGCGCGTCGCCGTTGCAGGAGAAGAGTAAGAGGAGAATGGAGAGCGTTAAAAGTCTGGTCATTTGGCGGAGGGGGTTAGCTTTGTAAGCCCCCAGCCCCCAAAGAGGGAGCGCACGCTTGCTCCCCCTTTGGGGGCTGGGGGCTTAAACCACAAAAGTACCATGTCTAACGCCGCTCCTCTAGTAGAATGTATTGTAAACGTGTCTGAAGGTCGGGACGAGGCCATTTTGGCAGCTTTTTCGGGGGCGATTACGTCCGTTGCTGGCTGCAAATTGCTGCACCAAGACGCGGGCGCGGGCGCACACCGGACCGTTTTCACCTTCGCGGGTACGCCCGAGGCGGTCTTCAAGGCGGCCTACAACATATATGAGGTAGCGGCGGAGCGTATTGATATGCGGCAGCATACGGGCGAGCACCCGCGCATCGGGGCGGTAGATGTTTGCCCCTTCGTGCCTATTCGCGGTATTTCTATGGCGGATTTGGTGGCGCGGACGCAGGTGCTGGGGGAGGTTTTAGGGGCTGAGTTGAACGTTCCGGTTTTCCTCTACGAAGAAAGCGCCACTGCTCCGCACCGCAAAAACCTGGCCGCCATCCGGAGGGGCGAATACGAAGGCCTCTCCGACCGGGCCAACCACCCCGACTGGCAACCTGACTACGGCCCCCAACTGAACCCGAAGTTCGGCGCTACCGTCCTCGGTGCTCGGCCCTTTCTCATTGCTTGGAACATCAATTTGGCACCGGAGGTGCCCGTCTCGGTGGCCAAAGACCTCGCAGCGAAGCTGCGGGGTAGCGGCAGAAAGGGCGTTCCCGGTCTTTTCCCCGGCCTGAAAGCCATCGGTTGGCACATCCCGGAGTTTGGCCGCTGCCAGATCAGCTGCAATGTGGTGGATGCGGAAGCGACGGATTTGGCGAAGGTCTACCTCACCGCCGTCGGCCTCGCTGAAGCCGTTGGAGCGAAGGTCACCGGCTCGGAGTTGATTGGTTTGATCCCAGAAAAGTACCTGCGCCGAGCGGGTAAGTCTTTCTCCTTCGGCGGAGAGCGGGAGGAAGAGTTGGAGGCGGCGGTGGCGGTGCTAGGGCTAAATGACCTTGGGGTGTTTGACTGGCGGGGGAGGGTTTTGGAGGGGCTATTTTGAGTTAGCCCTTCTTTTGCTTAAACTCCAGTCTGTGCAATACCTATTACAATCCGAAACTACAACCTATATACCCAAAGCCTCCCGTGGTCGCAACTATACTGTTACGCTCAAAAAAACCGCTGATGTAACGGCGTTCTAGCGTAGGTCGATTCAGCGGGTTATATATCTTAAAGAATATCGACAAGCTTCTTTTGTTTTTTACAGGCAAGGTATAGTAGCTACCTAGGTGTGTACTCCAAAGCGTTGAATGCCCTTCACTGGATAGGTTGCTCACTGCAAAACCAGCTATGTATAAACGTAATCGTGAAAAGCTAGCAATGAATTCTGTATTAACGCGACTAGTAAACAACCCAAGATCGAGTCCAGTCAGCCCGTCGGCGTAGCGTAAACTAAGCCCTCCTTTGAGGCGTAAAAATCCGGAGACTCGCCAAGATGTCCGCATCGAAGTAGTATAGGTAAGTTTTGAGAACTCGACCAATGCGCCTTCAGTCTGATATATCCCAGCGTGGTAATCAATGCCGGCGCTAAGTCTTACATCCGATTTTAACGCTAGTGATAGAAAAGAACGGTCAAGACTTATTCTACCACCATGCTGAGCTGGTGCTAGTAAGGGTTCGCTTACAATAGCGGTACCAATGAAGTTGAAATCGCTGATTAATTCATTAACAGTACGATCAGCCGAAATTGAGATAGCCGTGCGCGCTAACTTTGTGTTGTTTTCCCAGCGCATCGTCCCGCCAAGTGCGGTTCGCTGATTTAACGCATTAACTGCTATTGATCGCGTTGCGGTAAAGGGGCTAGCGATGTAAACGACATCAGATAATAGCGCGAAGGGGTCGGTTAAAGCGGCAGTCTGGGATACATTGAACTCAATTTTTCGATTATCACCTAACTTAGTCGTCGCCGACCATGTGGCTTGGTAGCGGTTCAGCCCTCGTTGATTAAAGCTGTATTCTCCGCGCATACGGTGCAACCATTTCCCTGGTGCATATATCATTTTAAGTGCAGGGGTTAGATCATTTAGCAAGAGCGTGTCAGTAAAAGTGATATCATTAACCATGTTCACAAATGCGAGCCGTTCCTGCCCTACAGCAACACTTAAATCTACTTTAAGCCGTGACGAAAAGCGCGATAGCCAGCGTGCAGTGAGCAAAGACTGAGACTGCCGAGCTTCAAGTCCTTGTTGTAACTCTACATCTCTTGCTTCCCTGAACAAAATATTAAGGTCGCTTTGAGTAAATGCAGAAGCAGTTCGCTGTAGTTCACTTTGATAGGTTACTTCTAACCGACCGACCATGTGTTCGGATAGCTGATGAGTGGCTATGAGGCGTAACAGCAGAGGGTGATTATTTACTGTTGTTGTATCATCCAAGGTATTTTCACCAGCAAATCTTTGGTCAGTATCCGTTACGCTACGCCCTAATTTTCCGTAAGTACGCAACGATGTTTGCTTGCTGGGAGCGAGGTAGCGGTATTCAATTCCTCCGTTAAACGAGCCTAGTTGATTAGTCCAGGTTTGGTCGTTATCCAAGACATAACGCTCGGTAATACCAACAAAAATTTCTCGTTGCCGACTGTTCTGGCTTGCTACTTGATGGAGTCCGTCAAAGCGAACGAAAACAGTGTGATCACCTTGGCTGCGTTCGTAGCGTAACTGACCACCCAACGTTCGGGTATTATCTGTGAAGGCCTGAGGAAGCTCCTGCGTGCTGATATTTGGGCGATCATAAAAATATTTACTGCCGAAAAGGGGAGCACGTATAGCGTCCATCCCGTTTGCCAACATATTAATATTTTGGCCTAGTCCATTGTTCGCGGCGATGTTATCAGAATTCACAATAGCGAAGGTTTTGTTTCGCCTACTAATTCGATACAAAGGTGCGTATAATTGGTAACGCGCTCCGCTGATTCCCGCTCCCGCAGCTCCAAGCACTTCGCCAGAAATAATGGAGCGTTTTTCAGGCCTTAATTTAAGGTTAAGTACAATTTCCTCAGAGAAATTAACGGTACGCATCACGACATCCTCTTGATAATGATCTATCGTTTCGATGGTACCAATATCGGATGCGCGTATATTTTTACTAGCCAGTTGATAATCCATGCCAAATATATCAGAGCCTTCAATCAGGATAGTTTGGATTGCCTTTCCATTTACTTCGATGCTACCGTTCTCATTCACTTCTACACCAGGAAGTTTACGCAGTATATCCTCGATTTTATTGTCCGTTGAATCGCGAAAATCAGCTATATTGTAAGAAGTTGTGTCCCCTTTTTCGGTGATTGGCGATCGGGCACTGGTTACTTCTATTTCCGGGAGTGCAGCACCGTCTTTAAGGCGTATCGTAATAAATTCTGACCAGGGTGGCGACAGCATTAAACTGTCTGGTGCTTTGCCGAGGTAGCGGGTAACGAGAACTATGGGCATCTTATCCCCTACACTTAAATTAAAGCCCCCCTTTTCGCCTGTGCTAGTATAAGTTAAAGTTTGCTTTACCAAAGTATCAAAAGCAATAACCATCGCATAAGGCAGAGGATTACCCGTAACATCTACCACTCTACCAGTCAGGCTTTTCTGTCCAATAACAGGAGCTACGGAAAGTAAAAAAACGGCGAAGAGAAGCAGGTCTTTAGCTCGTCTAATATCCACGTTCTTTCTTGTGGTCAGAAATAATGTGCCATTGTCCTTTTTCTATAGTAAAGTTTTCATCGGGGCTATCATTAGTTGCGGAGCTTTCACTTGTTGCCATAGCTTCAACGAAAAGCAACAGCTTCAGTATATATGCTTTGAATTCAGCCTTCGTCCTCCTTACACCTTCACCTACTTCAAAAAGGTTCTCAGGGCGATTTTCGTCTTCTACCTTTTTAAAACTGGTAAGGCTAAACTTGACATAACCGTCAGAAGATTTAGCGGATATGATTAATCCTGGAAGGCCTGTTAAACGGTGCGGGCTATACTGCTATACATGAGTCCAGTTTAGTGGTTTAGCTCGTCTAAATAATCGTTTCAAATATCGAAGGGCTCCGGCCAAGTTTCCCCAGTGCTTGAGAAGTATGGAACACCCCTGCCTGAAGGTAGAATGCACCAAAGTTACCACGCCACGTCGATGGTCGGTCTTCTTTTGTCTAGCTTTTGGGTTTTCCCGATAGAACTTGACACCCTCCTGAACCATCATTGTGAAAACCAGGCTTAGGATCGCCATCATCAGTTCTCGTTTTTCCTGGCCTTCAACCCGCATATCCTCCAAGTTGAAGCCGTTCGATTTGAGATGACGGAAGGTCACTTCGATTTGCCACCGTACGGAATATTGGTCAGCGGCAAATCTCGAGTTTTTCAGGCTGGTGAGGAAATAAACGAAGTCATCTTCATCAGGGTGACCAGCTTTGGGGTTGCGAACGATGATGTAACGATAATCGTATCCTCCGAGCACAACCCGCTTACTTACAAACTTAATCTTCTTGTTTTTTTCCAGCCGATCATTCATCCTCTGCCATGATCTTCCTTGAGTGGCATTGACTTGGTCATGGTAAATCCCCTTCTTAAGGCGAACTACAAAATCGATGCCACGGACAGTTTTCAAGTCCTTAAACCATTCAATACCAACGTATTCCCGATCTCCTAAAAGGACCATTCCCTTAAGGTTAAAGTGCTTTCCGACTCGATCAAAGAAAGCAATACGTTCTACTTGAGAAGAATGTCCCGCCTTTTTTAAATCGTGGCTCGCGATAGGAATGGCTGCACCTTCAATGACGACGCAGAGCGTCAGAAAGTGAATCTTGTCTTCGCGAGTCAACCACTTCGTGCCGTCGATAACCAGTTGCTTGGCTTTTTTAAGAGACCGAGCCGGAAAATTGCCAATTGCTTTTACGGCCATGCCTTGGATGCACTCATGCAACTCTGGCAGGTATTCATTTACACCGTCTCGGAAAAACCTAATCAGCCGTTGATAGTTGGCTTGAGGTTGAGCTTGAAGAGCAAGTTCAGTGCCGATAACTTGGGGCACGAAATCCTTAGCCTTTGACAGGTTAGTCGTGCGAGCAATACTGATGCACTGGCTAGTTATGAGCAGGTTTTGCACCATGTGAGGTGGTAGGTTCGGGTTTGCCGACGTAACTTCGTCAAGGAGTGGATGTGTCATGATCTAATGAGTGTAGTGACCCAAAAGATAAGGCCATCCATTCATTTTTTCATGCTCTCGCTGCCACTGCCGACAGGCTCATGTATAGCAGTATACGGTGCGGGCCATAAGAGAACGGGATTTCTGGAGAATAGTAAACGTCATACTTACGATTACCATACCATCCAGTTGCGTGTTTCAAATTCATAGAATTTTGCTGCGTATCCACAGAACTTATTTTCCATTCTATTTCCGGTATTGGCTCTTCAAATATTGTCATCTTGTTTATACTCGAATAAGGCTCTTTGTAAACCTGCTTTCCTTCTCTAATATATGTAATTATCGGAAGCCCGTTTTTATCACCAGTCAACGCTGTTACACCTGCCTCGTCAACGTTAAATACATCATCCTTTGGAACATTATGGTAAACAAATATTGAAGTATCAAGATTAAAATATAGTGAAGTTGGGCCAGAGCGATGGATGCCATCATCTGTAATTAACTGAGCGTCATATTTCGCATGGTATAACTGAGAATATACCACAAGTGGTAAAGTGCAAAGGAAAAGTAGAAATAGTCTCATAATTGTTTATTTAAAAGCACGTCGCCCATACAGTTTAATTTCGAACGACGTGCTTAACTTTCTAGTATGCTTATCCATCATCTTTACAGGATTCACATACAACGCCTTATACACATATAATCGCCTTCATTGCTTTAATGCATTGAATGGAAGATGCAACTGCTTCAGCGCAGGTGCTACCTGACCTCGTACAAAGTGAGCCCCACCCTTCTACGAGTGACACACAATCAAAAACTTCAGAAGCATCAATTCCTATATCACTAGGTTGGAAATCAGCAACTTCAGAACCCGCTACTTGGGTTTTGACACTAGATCCGTCACAGAGCGTGATTTCAAAAGTGACAGTGGCTTGGTCCAGCATTGGGGCTTCGACAGCCTCTCCGGAAGAGGCTATAGCAAAAAAGGAAAAAATAAGGGTTGATATAGTCATAATAATTAATCACTAAGCTACACTCCGTTTAAAATTGCGTGGAGTTCAAAACGCATAATTCATGCTCAAAAGTAACTCAGCAATCAATTCTAATTCCCCGAAATTCCCCGAAATTCCCCGAAAAATATGGCAAACCAACCCAAAGGCCAAACATTAACCGGCAAAAAAACGATTATTCAGACCTTTTTTTCTTCTGGCAAAGTGAGCCCTTCATAATCCTCTTCCTCCACTCCGGAGGGATAGCCGAGGCATTCATAAATCTCTTTCTGCTGGGCGGGGGAAAGCATTCCTCGGCCGATGTGCAGGTCGTATTTTTGTAATCTATTGTAAAGGGTCTTCCGGTTCCAACCGTATTCTTCCACGATTTCTTTCTTGTATTTGTAAGCAGGCATCTGGTTTGTTTTAAAAGTGGTAATAGGTAAATAGTACAGAAAAATAAGGCCAAGTTGCCCTATTTAGTCCAACAAAGGGAGATAAAAGGCGACCAAGTGGCATCACGCCTCTTTCTCTGCATAGAACGAATACTAATGTAAGTCTATAGTCGCAGGTTTTACAAATCTAAAAATAAGTTTCATAACGGTCTAGAGGTTCAAAAATACGAATTCAAAAATCATCAAGTATCTGAAAATCAAATACTTATAGCTTCAAAAAGCGTATTTTCTGTAAGCATGAAAATGAGAAAAATATTTTACAGTAAAGTGTTTCTGCTCTTCGCTACTAGCGTTGGAATGCTCAAAATCGTTTGACTGGCAATCCAGAGTTCTAGAAGAAGCCTACAAGTAATCCCCTCTCAATCAACCATCTCTGCATCCTGCGCGCCGCCGTCCACTAGTTACTCCCCCGCCCCCTTGATGATCTCCCCCCATTCCGTACCTTCGCCCCCATCAAAACCAAAAAATTAAGCAATGTCTACTTTCCGCACCGAGCACGACTCTATTGGCCCCGTTCAAGTACCCGCCGAACGCTACTGGGGCGCGCAAACCCAGCGCAGCCTCACCAACTTTGAAATCGGCGGCCAGCAAATGCCCATCGAGATCATCCGCGCCTTCGCGATCCTGAAAAAAGCCGCTGCCCGGACCAATACCGCCCTCGGCGTGCTGGACGAAAGCAAGAGCAATCTGATCGGTAAAGTGACCGACGAAATCTTGGCGGGCACCCACGATGCGGAGTTCCCCCTCGTGGTCTGGCAAACCGGCTCCGGTACGCAGTCCAACATGAACTGCAACGAAGTGATCGCCAACCGAGGCCACGTCATCGCAGGCGGAAAATTGACCGACGAGAAGAAGGCCCTCCACCCCAACGACGACGTCAACAAAAGCCAGTCGTCCAACGATACTTTCCCGACCGCCATGCACATCGCGGCCTACAAAATGGTGATCGAAAACACCATCCCCGGCCTCGAACAACTCCGCGACACCCTGAAGGCCAAGTCTGAAGCGATGACAGACGTAGTAAAAATCGGCCGTACCCACTTCATGGACGCAACGCCCCTCACTCTCGGCCAAGAGTTCAGCGGCTACGTGAGCCAGCTCAACCACGGCATCAAGGCCATCAAGAACACCCTCGATCACCTCAGCGAACTCGCCCTCGGCGGCACCGCCGTCGGTACCGGCCTGAACACGCCCAAGGGCTACGCCGAGCACGTTGCCGGAGAGATTGCCGAGCTAACCGGCCTACCTTTCCGCACCGCCGAAAACAAATTCGAGGCCCTCGCCGCCCACGACGCCATCGTGGAAGCCCACGGCGCCCTGAAAACCGTTGCCGTTAGCCTGATGAAGATCGGCAACGACGTGCGGATGCTCTCCAGCGGCCCTCGCTCGGGCATCGGCGAAATCATCATCCCCGCCAACGAACCCGGCAGCTCCATCATGCCCGGAAAGGTGAACCCAACGCAGTCTGAAGCCCTTACGATGGCGATGGCCCAAGTAGTTGGCAACGACGTCGCCATCAACGTGGGCGGCATGACGGGCCACTTCGAGCTCAACGTCTTCAAACCGATGATGATCTTCAACTTCCTGATGAGCGCCCGCCTCATCGGAGATGCCGCCCGCAGCTTCGAGAAGAACTGCGCCGCCGGCATCATGCCCAACGAAAAGAAGATCAAGGAGCACCTACAAAATAGCCTCATGCTCGTGACCGCCCTCAACACCAAGATCGGGTATGACAAAGCCGGCAAAATCGCCAAAAAAGCCTACGCCGAAGACACTACCCTGAAGGCCGCCGCGCTAGAACTCGGCTACCTCACAGCCGATGAGTTTGACGCTTGGGTGCGGCCTGGGGATATGATTGGGAGGTAGTAATAGTAGGCTGGCCAAGGCTCACGTTCAACGCCCCCCCTGGAAACGAGTTGGTGGCAGAATGCGATTGTTTTGTTTGTCAGAACCTCAAGGTAATTATCTTCTGTCGCCTTTCAGTTTCCTTCCAAAGTCCAAACATCACTACCGAACTACACTACTCCTCCATGACCTTCCTCTGCATCTCCTGTTACCACAAAGGCACGCCCTTTCTGAAAGCCGCCAAAGCCGCTGGCAATACCATCATCTTGCTGACGATGGAAAACTTGAAACACGTCGGTTGGCCAACGGAAGCCATAGACGAGATGCTGTTTATGGAATCTGACAGCAACGAACCGGCCAACCTCGGCAACTTAGCGAAGGGCTTGGCTTGGTTGATGCAAAGCCGCAAGATCGACCGCATCATCGCGATGGATGATTTCGACGTGGAGAAGGCCGCCTTCCTCCGCGAAGAGTTTCGCATTCCGGGGATGGGGCAGACGACGGCGCGGTACTTCCGCGACAAGCTCGCTATGCGCATCCAAGCGCGGGACCAAGGCGTACCGGTGCCGAAGTTTTCCGCACTGTTCAATGATGTTGAACTGACGGAGTTTGCCAACACCATCGAATACCCGTGTCTCGTGAAGCCGCGCGGCGAAGCGAGCGCGACGGGCATCACCAAAGTCCATTCCGCCGAAGAGCTGTGGCGGGTAGTCCACAGTCTCGGCGAGAAGCGGAGCCAGTACCTCGTGGAACAGTTTCGCCCAGGCGACGTCTACCACGCCGACGCGATCAGCGTCGGCGGAGAGGTTGTGTTTTGCCAGGTTTCTCGCTACTTGGATACGCCCTTTGAGGTAGCGCACGGCGGCGGCATCTTCCGCTCCGTCAGCATACCTTACAACGAGGCAGATGCCGAGCACCTCCGCCGCCTCACGGCCGATGTGATGCAGGCCTTCCACATGCAGTTCAGCGCCAGCCACACCGAGTTCATCAAGCTGCCATCCGGAGAGTTCGTCTTTCTGGAGACCGCCAGCCGCGTCGGTGGGGCGCACTTGGCCGAAATGGTGGAAGCCGCCACCGGCATCAGTCTCTGGGAAGAATGGGCCAGGCTAGAATCTGCGATGGCGCAGGGCCAACAATACCAGCTCCCCGAACGCCGCTTCGACCAAGCGGGCATCGTAGTCTCCCTCTCCCGCTTCGAGCGGCCAGACATGTCGCCCTTCAACGACCCCGAGATCGTCTGGAAGATGGACAAAGCCCAACACGTCGGCGTCATCGTTGCCTCAGACTCCGCTGATCGGGTACGGGAATGCTTGGACAAGTACGCCGATATTATTGGGCGAGATTATCATGCGGCGGCACCAGCGCCGGATAAGAGTTTGCATTAGGGCTATAATTGTCGCGTAGCGACTGCCCTTATGTTAACCCCGGACGCAGCGCAGCGGAGTCCGGGGTGGTTCACGGGAGATAACGGTCTGGCAGGGTGGCGCTGAGCGCCACCACAACGTAAATGGATGCTCGTTGCCTAAGACAGCTCTACCCACTCAAAGCCTCCACCAACCCTTCAACATCCCCTTTAGTGCAATAAATCGCCAACGAAATCCGCACTCCATTGATGCCGAACTTCGTCATGGGGCGGCAGTCGATACCGTGGTCGTCGGAGAGGCGGTTTTTGACGTCGATTACTTCTTGTCCGACGACCTCGACGGTTTGGATGCCGGCCGAGAGGCCGTCGGTAGCAGGGGTCTTGAGGGCGAAGCGGTCGTCTTTGGCGAGTAAGTCGCGGAAGTAGTGTTTGAGCTCGAAGATGCGTTTTTGATGGATTGGCGGAGCCAGTTGCGGCGGTTGAGCATGGGGGACGAAATTGGTTGGCCACAATTTAACCAATCATTGACAAGAAGAAGGTTGCCAGCAGCCTACAAACGTCCGATCTTGCGCAGATGAAACCCGCCCGCCTAACAATTGTATTGCTTTCTGCGCTGATCGGCCTCTTCACTGCCTGTGCGTCTGATTTCAATTCCAACGACTTGGTCCAGAAAATCCAGTTGGACAAGAACATCCAAAACTTCACCTTCGGGTATAAGCAGTTATATTACCAAGTCGAGGATTCTGTTGGCTGGGCTAAAGTCTGGGACGCCCAAGACACCATCGTTCGGGAAGGCAAGTACGTTAAGTTCCGCAGCAACCGCATTTGGTACGAGATGACGGAGTCTCCGACGGGCTACCGCGCTCGGCAGCCTTACCCTGGTTGGGAGCGCCGCATAGATTCTATTGACTGGGAGACCAACATTATGGTACTAGAAGGCCGCCGCCGAGTAAAGGTCGAAATTCCTGCGGCGGATGTAGTGTTGGGCGGAGACTCCGTCCGCATCGCCATCATCCACACCACCGGGCCAGCTTTCGACTGGAACTTCAGCGACTACAAGCCCCACCCCGACCAGCTCCTCCTCACCATCGCGGGCAACGATACCATGCCCATCGTGTTAGATATGGAGAGCATCGGCCCCGTAAATCGGCAGACCGTTTTCCGGGTAGGGAAGCAAGAGTATGTGCTCCGGTACATTAGCGAAGACTACAGCTACGTCGTCATTGAACGCTTGCAAGACGGGCGCGGCCTTGCCCTCACCGCCGAGCTAGACCTCACCTATAAACAAGCGCCCGTTAAAGACTTGGAAGGAAACCTGACCTCCATAAAGCGAACCCCCGGTAAGGAGTTGGTCCTCTACTTCTGGGGCGGGTTTTATGGCGAAGAACGGCTGTTGTTGCTAGACAGCCTCTACCAGGCAGCCCCGCCGGAACGGCGGGAGGCCTTTGACCTCGTAGCCATCTCCCGTTTCAGCCAAGGCGACGTCATCAAAGACCTCGTAGAACGGGAAGACATCGCGATCCCCATCTACTTGGGCACCGAAAAAACCTGTTTGCGGCTCAACTGCACGGGCTATTTGCCCTACGCCGTCCGGGTAAATGCGCGGGGGCGGATTACCAGCTTTCATACGTGGGGCTCGGTGGTGGAGGGGATGCTTGAAGAGGGAGATGGGGAAGAGGAGGTGCGGTAGTGTTTCCTTTGAGTTACCCAGCAGGCTGTCGGTGTACATACCACTTCAAGCCAAGCAATAGCCTACCGGGGAGAATACGGACGTTACGGGTTTCAAAGTAATTTTGGCTAATCGTCGAATAAGACCGAACATCCGAATTGAGGTTAAACAGGTCTATGGCTTGGAGGGTAAGCTCTAGGTGCTTGAATACTTTTTTGCGCGTGTACTTTATGTCGAATTGGAAATAAGTATTCTTAGCAATCTTGAAATCGTTATACCTGAAGCTATTGTAGATTGCGAGGACGCTTCTTGGGCGTACATACTTGGCGCTCAACTGGGGCGTGAGGGTAATACTCTCGTTGGAAAACCCATTTATGACCTTCCGGTTCTGATAAAAGACATCTGCCCTTACATCCACCAAGAAGCTACCAATATCTTTGAAGCTCATCCCACCATTAAGTAACAAGAATTTGTCGGAAACTGCTGTATCATCTAGTTGAAAAGACGAGCTGTTTACAATCACTTTTAGTTGGTAGGAAGACGTTCGGCTACTTTTATAGAGGAACAAGTCCCCAACCCACTCATTATTTATCTGTGCGTACTCAAAGGTGGTTGTCTGGAACCGATCAAACAGTTCGGTGTTAGACCGAGGGGCTTGGTAGGCTGGGCTGTAGGCAAATTTGAGATTAAACAATGCCCCTCCCCCAAGAGAAGCCCCTACTGGTTTAAAAAAGGAGAGCGCAAGGCTTCTTTTCAACGTAGGGCGAATAGGAGTGATACCTCCGGAGAACAACTCTATCTGGTTGTACTGTGAAGTCAGGGTAGTTGTTTGCTCCATGTTGGGCAGTTGGACACCTACTTTATAGCTGGTTGATACGTGTAACCTTTTGCTCAGTTTATAAAGAAAGAACAAGCCGGGGTCGATACGAAAACCGCTGACCTGTTGCTGCTCTGATACCGTCTGGTAGGTCTGGACATTGGTTTTTATGCTGTACCGGATTTTCTTGTGGTCCATCCGCGCACTTAGCAATAAGGATTGCGCCGAGAGCGACCAAGTATTCTGGCCGGAAAACGGTCGTTGGGCTGCTGCTGCCGTAGTTACCTCTAACTGGTCTTGGTATACCAAAGAAGCAGCATTGGCTTGCAAAAACAAGTTACCAAATTTTCGGCTCAGTCGCAGGTGGTTCTCCATGCTGTTTGCTTGGTAGCCCGATTGCTGCAAGGATGAGAACTGGGACTGGTCTGCCAGAAACTCACTGGGTAGTGCGATAGCGTCGTTGCTCTGTATTGTTTGCGTATTGTCGTTCCAGCCCACGTTTCCCCGCCCAAAAACGGACAACCACCAGCCGGAAGGATAATTCCACTTTAGCTGATAGAAGGGTCGCAGATTGACGCGATCGCTTGATTCGTTCTGGCGATTATTGAACTGGTTGCCAGAGAGCAATAGGCTTTCTGTCTGGTTCAATTGCTGGTGCCCTACGTCTAGCGGAAGCCGTACACCTAGCTCACCGTGTTGGCCCAGCGTAGCAGCATAGTCTATTTCACCGCTAAGCTCCCATTTATTGGGTTCGCCCGTACGCTGAACGTTC
Organism: uncultured Lewinella sp.; assembly: GCA_937949535.1. Lineage (GTDB taxonomy): Bacteria > Bacteroidota > Bacteroidia > Chitinophagales > Saprospiraceae > Neolewinella. Next base: position 16,408 of record CALEDI010000149.1, read on the forward strand.
AATTGGGTACTTTGGCCAAAGTAATTCCTGATCCCCTCTTGCTCCGTCAGTCCTTCGGTATGTTCAAATCTCATACGTGCATTCAGTCGATTCCCGCTAGTAGGCCTGGCTTCGTAGTAGAGCTGGAGTTGCTGCTGTTGAGTAAATCGCCCCTCGGGCATGGTTGGTGTACGGCGTATGATAGGCTCGAAGGGCCTGAGCCAAACGTACCGCTGATCGAACACCCCTTCCCTTACTAAATCTTCCAGCCCGGAGTCATCGTCATTTTGTATTTCCTGATCGTTTTGCAAGCCAACTACCTCGACGCGCCAACCTCTGCCGGGGCCCACATTTAGGTAGCTACTGCCCAGATTATAAACGCGCTTATAGCCTCCGCTGGCCCGAAGGCTAAGTTGTCCTTTGTTTTGGCTTTCCTCCCGCAAGGTGATGTTCAAGACTCTTTTGGTGTTACTGCTGTCTGGGTCCATCTGCCCCAACGGAGTATAATTCTCTATTATCTGTATGCCGTCTATAGATTCATAAAAAATACCGTCTGTTAATTTTTTTTGGTCCTCTCCGGATAAGTTGAGGTTATCGATCAACACCATATCGATAGATTCGCCCTCGAATTTATAGCGATTCGCTTGTAGTTCTAGGCCCGGAACAGATTCTAGTATATCGGTGACGGACTGCTCGTGGCCTCGTTCAAGCCGTTGGTAATTAACTTGCGTAGTATCTCGCTTGCGTTGCAGGATAACCGCCCGGTCGATTACCGAAATCTCTTCCAAATCAATCGACAAGGGAACAAGAACATCTGGGCCAATAGAGAATGTTTTTCCTCCTGCACAGTTCAGTTCATGGATGGTATCACGGTAGCCTAGTTGTGATAAGCGGACGGCAAATTTCCCCGTCGGAACCTTATCTAATCGATACTGCCCCTCCTCATCAGCGACCTTGAACCCTAGCAACTGTACTTTGGTGCTGTCCAAGAACTGAACCGTCACCCTACCCTCGTTGCTGCCTTCTAAATGAGCAATACCTTCAACAATACAAACCTGACCAAAACAAGGATTAGCGAAACACCCCGCAAACAAGATACAGGCGACTAACCACTTCTTCATGTTTACTTAGGGAATTTTAGCCACACACCAGTGGGAGAATGCTTATCGACAATTAACGCTTCATCAGGCCCCATGTCTATCCGCTCCTCGACTGTACGAAATGCACTTGCCCGATCGTCAGCGGCAGCATGTTTGAGCGTAGGCACCTCAAAATCATACTTACCTGTGGAAATGTCTATTGCCTTTATTTCATAATCATGGTTCTTATACAACAACACCAAGCCCGGTGCAGGAGTACCCTCATCAAAAGGGCTATCTATATAAGGGATTTCGGTCGTAACCCAAGCTTCACTTCCTTTGCAACTCACCGATTTCTGGCATTTGAGTCCTGCGATAACCTTATATTCAGGTTGAAGCGTAAAGTTGCATGTTTTTTCCTGGCCGATAATATTTAGCTTCCCAGATATACCGTAACCATCAATCATCTGTCCAGTCCTATATAAAAAAGTACCATCGCTAAAATTCTTGTAGGAAACTTCCGATGTGTACCTCCCTTTGTAAGACCCCGTTTTGCTTACATGATTAAGCATCAAGCTATCTACTGAAAACCTCGATTTACCACCAGATAAAGTCAGGCTATATCTTTTCGCCAAAATAGAGTAACTCGGAATAGGGTTTAAATCCTCATAAGGAAGCCCCCCTAATTCACCTTGTCTTATTTCGTAAACAATCTTAATGTCTTGAGCATGTACTGCACCCTGCATTAGAAATGCGATGAACAGCGTAAAGGTTAAAATCACCCCGTTTAACATAGTTCTGAATTTTTAAGATTTGTGGCGAATCCAATAGACGCGGAATTCACCCCTTATCTATGTTACATTTCATTATTAATGTAACGTAAACAAAATGGAATGAACTCATAGAATCTAGAAAACACGGAAGATAAGTTTGATGAAATTGAATAATTTTCATTTCCTGCGAACAATTTTATTTCCGCGTTTTCTAGAATTTAGCATAAAAGCTAATTAGAATGATTTAAGACCACCCTAATATAGTTTATAGTAGCAATTGCTTCAATTAGCAATCATCACCCGAAGTGACAGTAGTACCATCTTGTATGAGAATAAAGCAATCAGCACCGTCTGCATAGTCAGTCCGAGTACATTCTTTCGCCTCTCCTTTTCCTGTACAAACCTTGATTGTAGACAGAGTCCTATTAAGATTCTCGGAAAGTATTGGTTGAGGAGAGCTGGTGGTAGTTGCAACTGGCCCTACAGCTGTTGCGGAAAAAAGACTCAAAAAGAGTACAGAAAACAGAGAATTCATCTTGTTAAGATTATAAGTGAAAAAAAGCAAAGCATGCATATCTCTGCATATCTCTGCATATCTCTGCAAATATAGACAATATGTCACATTAATACAAATTGATTTTATAGGAATAGTCATAATCATCAGCCTCGATCAGACCGGCTTAATACAATGCATACCAGCTAATTTTTTCCTGAAGCTATTGTATGGAGTCCACCTCAGTGAGCTCCGAATTAGGGTGATAAGAATATTGGTAAAGTTGCCACCAAATACTCATGCTTAACCTACGGGCTTCAACAACCACCGATTTGTTCAACTTACACTTCAACGTATATTCACCCACACAAGCCCCAAACCAAATGAAGCATACTCGTTCCCTATTCCTCGTCCTAGCCGCCCTCTGCATCTTCGCCTGCGGGATGGCCCTCAACGAAGCCCTCACGAAGAGCGACATAGAAACCGCCGCCAAAGTGCTCGGCATCGACTTCTTGGACGACGACGAGATTGAGCTTGGCCTCTCCGGCCTCGAAGAACAGCGCGAAACCCTGCTGAAGCTCGGCCATACCCCGATCAATAACGACATCTCCCCTACCTTGATTTTCAACCCAGTACTGCGGGCGGAGCAGCTCCCTGCTTCAAAAACAGTCTCTGCACCTGCGGCCGCGCCTTTATTTAGTCAGATAGTCACACAGTCAGGTAGTCAAATAGTCGACGCTTCAGGTAGTCAGATAGTCCGCTCGGGGGAATGGCAATGGCTGACTGTTGCTCAGTTGGCAAATGCCATAAAAGAAGGTATGGTTAGCGCTCGGCAGCTCACCGAGTTCTTCATCGCCCGCTTAAAAAAGCACGACCCCACCCTCCACTGCGTCATCACGATGACCGAGGAACGCGCCCTGGCCCAAGCCGATAAACTAGACGCCGAACTCGCCGCCGGAAAGTACCGTGGGCCGCTGCACGGCATCCCCTACGGCGCGAAGGATTTGCTTGCCGCCAAAGGTTACCCAACCACCTGGGGCGCGAAGCCGTACAAAGACCAAACCATTGACCTAGACGCCGCCGTCATCGAACAACTCGACGCTGCGGGGGCCATCCTGATCGCCAAACTGAGCATGGGCGCGCTGGCTTGGGGAGACGTTTGGTACGGCGAGAAAACCCGCAATCCGTGGGATACCACTAAGGGCAGTTCCGGCTCCAGCGCCGGCTCCGCCAGCGCGGTAGCGGCTGGGCTCGTCCCCTTCGCCATCGGCACCGAGACGCTGGGCAGCATCGTTAGCCCAAGCACCGTCTGCGGAACCACCGGCCTACGCCCCACCTTCGGCCGTGTGAGCCGCCACGGCGCAATGGCCCTGAGCTGGAGCATGGACAAGATCGGCCCCATCACCCGCTCCGCCGCCGATGCGGGCTTGGTCCTTTCCGCCATCGCCAACTACGACCCGCGCGATGCCCACGCCATCGAGGCTGGCTTCCAGTACGAATGGCCGACGGCCCGGGTGCAACCCGGCACCCGCATCGGCTACTACAAATCTCGGATGGAGCGCGATTATCCCTTCCACGACCAAGACTCCGTCGCGCTAGCAACCCTCCGCGAGCTTGGCTACGAGTTGGTCCCGATTGAGCTGCCCGAAGAGCCCAACATCCGTTTCATGCTGAACGTAGAGGCCGCTGCCGCCTTCGAGGGCCTCACCCGCAGCAATAAAGACGATGAGCTGACGCGGCAAATCCGCAACGCTTGGCCGAATGCCTTCCGGAAAGCGCACTTCGTGCCCGCCGTCGCCTACGTGCAGGCCAGCCGCCTCCGCCGCCAACTGATGGAAGACGTAGACGAGGTGATTACCGAAGCCGATATAGATGTGTACGTGAACCCAAGTTGGCACTCCAACAGCCTCTTCATCACGAACATGACCGGCCACCCCAGCATCACGGTGCCCAACGGCATGAACGCCGAAGGAACGCCCACCAGCATCACCTTCACCGGCAAATTATTTGCCGAACAGGCCTTGGTAGACGTTGCGGCGGCCTACCAGGCCGCTACGGGTTGGGATGAGATGCACCCTAAGGTAGATTAGTTGCGCTGCGGGTGATAGCACGAGCGCAGCGAGCATCCCAGCCTTGCTCCCCCTTTGGGGGCTGGGGGGCTAGGGGCTGGGAGGCTACCCCCATCACTCAATCCCCAACCGTGCCTTCACCACCGGCAGTAGATCCGTAGCCTCTTCGGCGAAGAGGATGGTGCCGAAGATGGAAGAATCGAAGATGAGTTGGTAGCCGAGTTCTTTGCCCGCCGCATCGACGGCAGCTTTGGCCTTCTTGATAATGGGGCCGAGGAGTTCTTGGCGTTTCACCTCAATTTTCCGGGACAAGCCCTGCTCAAACTGCTGAATGCCTTGCTGCTCTTTTTCGAGTTTTGCTTGTTCCGCCTGAAGTTCTTTAGGCGTCATGTCGTCAAGTTTGGCCTCTGTCTCAGCATAATGCTTTTTGAAGTCGGCGACCATTTTTTCGCCAATGGCAACTTCTGCCTTTTCGTAGGCTTGGAGGGCGGTTTCGGCGGTTTTCACGTCGGGCATCTGGCTAAGGAGGTTACCGAAGTTTACGTGTCCGTATTTCTGGCCGAAGGCGGAAGAAACCGCGCAAAGGGTAAGCAAGAGCGCGAAAAAAAGCTGTTTCATAAGGAGGGAATTGTACTTCTGGGGCAAATGTAGCTAGCCCGATGGTTCAGGCTTCTTAAGAAAGGGTTAAGGCTTGATTAAAGGGCTACCCATGTTTCAAACATTTGAATTTAATTTTAAAACAAAACCGTCGTTTTGTTGCAAATTTAAAACAAAGCTTATACCTTGCGGTCACAATTCAAACAAAATGAAACAAAGGCAACTCCCAATTCCTACTGGCTGGAAACTCTTCTTTGAGGAGATTTACCGGAAGGTACACAAACAGGTTACGAGCCCGTGGACGAAACTGGTGGTGTTGGGCTGCCTTACGCTCGTTTTTACGCAGCGGGAGTTCAGTTTCAACGTCTCCGTTGGGGGCGGAGATGGTTGGCTGACGGTACGAGAGGCTTCGGTGTTTACGCATTCTGCGGAAGGGCCACAGCTTTCGGGCGCGGCCGCAGGTGCAGGGGAGGGTTCTGAGGCAAAGCTGACCAGTTACGTCGCTCCCAAAAAGGAATGGACCGCCCACCAAAAGAAACAGCTCGCTTACGTAGACCGCTTCAAGCTCGTCGCCCTCACCGAAATGGAAGCCCACGGCATCCCCGCCAGCATCACCCTAGCGCAGGGCTTGCTAGAGAGCGGAACCGGCCGCAGTACGCTGGCCCGCAAGAACAACAACCACTTCGGCATCAAGTGTTTCAGCAAAAAATGCCGCAAGGGCCATTGCTCCAACCATTCCGACGACCACCACAAAGACTTCTTCCGCACCTTCGAGACCCCCGAGGAAAGCTACCGCGAGCACTCCAAAGTGCTCATGAAGTCGCGTTACAAAAGCCTCTTCGCCCTCAAGAAGACCGACTACAAAAACTGGTCGCACGGCCTCCGCAAGGCTGGCTACGCCACCGACCCTCGCTACGGAGACAAGCTCGTCCGGATGATCGAAGACTTGGAGCTGTGGCGCTACGACCGTTTATAACAGCCCGCAAAAAGCCCCTCTCCGCCAAGCCGGAGGCGAGGCTTGTCGGAGAGGGATTGGGGGGAGGTTATGCGTGTAGGCTTCGTACACCAGCCAACGATTTCAATTCATTGGCAACAAAAAACAACGACGGGGTATTGGCGGCAACCATCCGCACACGCTCTGCCCTTCCGGAATAGTAGTCCGTTGATAGCGAGATGAAGACCGGAAACGGAGAACACCGTTTGGTGGCCGCCGCCCTTGTCGTTTAAAAATTTAGGTTTGACGTTTTGAGTGTGTCTTGCCCGTTTCCCCTCCGCGGGGGGAACGGGCTTTTTTATTTAACTATTGGGTTAATAGTGCTTCCGGCAAGTGATGATGCTACACACATCATTGTCCTCATCAATCTTATAAACCAACCTGTGCTCTTGGTCGATTCTTCGTGACCAGCAACCTGACATTTCGTGCTTCAACTGCTCAGGTCGGCCGACTCCTTCGTAAGGATCTCGGGTGACCGCTTCAACAAGCTTAACAACCTTCTTGATCATCTTTTTATCCGTAGCAATCCAGTAGGTGAAGTCGCGCCATCCATTTTCGGTAAACTCAACCCTCATCAGATATCAAAGTTATCGGGGTCAAAGGCAACTGTATTACCATCTTTCAATTGCTGCAAACTCTCAAGTATCCACTTTCTGTTCGCTTCATCCTTAAAAAGGTATTCTGTCTCCTGCCAAGAGTTGTACTCTTTAATGGATACGATGACTACCGCGTCTTCCTCACGATTGTTTCGAGGGATCACGATGGTTTCGGCAGATTCAGAAACAGCATCAAGATGACGCTTCATATTTTGGCGGAGATCGGAGACAGTTATGGCTTTCATTGGGACCGGAAACGTACGTTAGCGTGTACGTGCTGACGTAATAACGGTTCAATGCCTAGATTAGTTGCTCCTACAACCCCAACCACTCCCGAAGCTTCTTCCGCACATCTTCTTCTTCCGCCGAAGTGATTTGCTTCGCTGACGTAACCATTAGGTTAGCCTTTGCCATCGGCATGATGTTGTCTACAGCGCCGTAGTAATCCATAGCCATGTGAGCACTCCCGCCGCTATCACGGCAGCTTATCTTCACCCGGATGTAAGACTCCGATCGGTTACGAGGTCGGTCTGACAAAATCAAAACCGACACGATCTGGTGTTCGCGTCGGTGGGCGTACTCGCCAGAGGTGACGAGGAGGGCATATTTTAAAGTACCGGAAGGGTCTAGGGCTTTTCTGAGGTTGTAAACGTGTAGAGTTTTAAAAGAGGTAACTTGTGACATCGGCGTCAGTAGTGAGGAAGTGGTGTATGTGGGTGTACATTTCGGCGGATTCTTGGCAGTCATCTACCAGCGCCTGGTACTCGGCATCGCTTAAGCCGTATTTATCATCTTGGTCGGTATGGTGGTCTCCTTGTATAAAGTTTGTATCAACTTTAGTTTCGTAGAGTCCTACAGCGGCAATATCAGCGCACTGACTTCCAAGATTTGATGTATTCACGTTATGCAGCCTTTAATTCTAACAGAGAGCGATAAGCCCTCAGAGTATATTCTTAATTAGTAGAGCGCAAAGATAGCACCCTATGTTTTCCGACGTTAATTATACAACAAAGTAACTAAGTCGCTGGAAATCAAGAAAGACCTTAAAGGTTTGATAACAACTGTTAATAATGAAACTAATTTAGTTACACTTTAGTCATTAAATCAATTTAGTCGTCAAATTGCGCATTTTAGTGATAAAAACACCTAACAGCACGCCTCAAATCAGAAGTTGCAAAATGACAATAAATTTACGAAAAGGTTGATTTGAGTTACGGAACGGTACATTTTATAATTCAAGCACGTCGACTAAAGCCGTTATTTTCCGATACAAAAATTGGAAAATATGTTTCCGAGCAAATCATCTGTGGTGATTTCGCCGGTAATTTCGCCCAATTCGCGGAGGCTTTGACGGATGTCCATAGCGACGAAGTCTTGGCTGAGGCCAACGTTTAGCCCGTCCAGTACCCGGACGAGGGCTTCGTCTGCGCGGCGGAGCGCATCGTAGTGGCGAGCGTTGGAGAGCACGACCTGCTGCTGGTCCAAACCGGCCGTTCCGCCGGTGGCGGTAGCGAGGAGGCGTTCCTGCAAATAGCCGAGGTTGGCTTTGTCTTTAGCGACCATCGGTACGAAGTCTTCCTGCGTTACGGCCCACTTACCAGCGTAGTCTTCGCCGAAGTATTGTTCGTACTTGGTGTAGGGGTTGAGGTCCATTTTGTTGGCAACAACGATGAGTTGGAGGTCTTCGCGGTAGAGGCGGTCTAGGTCTGCGGCTAGGGTTGCGGGGTCGGTCTCGATAACGTCGAAGACGTAGACGAGCAGTTGGCTGGTCCGGACGCGCTCAATGGCGCGTTCCACACCGATGGCCTCGATGGTGTCTGAGGCTTCCCGGATACCTGCCGTATCCACGAGGCGGAAGGTTACGCCGCCGATGTTGAGGGTTTCCTCGATGGTGTCTCGGGTAGTGCCGGGGATGTCGGATACGATGGCGCGCTCTTCGTTGAGGAGCGCATTGAGGAGGGTAGACTTACCGGCGTTCGGCCGGCCAGCGATCACGGTCGTGATGCCGAGCTTGATGGCGTTGCCGAGGCGGAAGCTGGTGGTGAGTTGGGTGATGCGGGCGCGGATTTTCTCCACTAGGCCACGGAGTTGATCGCGGTCTGCAAACTCAACGTCTTCCTCTCCGAAGTCGAGCTCCAGCTCGATGAGGCTAGCGAAGTCGATCAGTTTTTGGCGGAGGTCTTTGATTTCGTTGGAGACGCCGCCTCGGAGTTGGTGCAGCGCGATGCGGTGGGCGGCGGCAGACTGGCTGGCGATGAGGTCGGCGACGGCTTCGGCTTGGCTGAGGTCTAGCTTTCCGTTCAGGAAAGCGCGTTGGGAGAACTCTCCCGGGGCGGCCATGCGCGCGCCCGCATCCAAACAAAGCTGCACTACCCTACTAAGTATGAAGGGGCTACCGTGGCAACTGATCTCTACCGAGTCTTCGCCCGTGTAGCTCGCCGGAGCGCGGTAAAGGGTAACGACGACTTCGTCGATCGCCTTACCCTCCTCATCGGCTAAGATACCAAACCATGCTCTTCTGGCTTCGCTCTGCACCAGCGTTCGCGCCGGAAAAAAAGCATCCACCAAAGAGATGCACTCTTTGCCCGATAAACGAACAATCCCGATGGCTCCTTCGCCCGTAGGCGTAGCAATGGCGACGATGGTTTCCTGCATGGGGCAAAGGTAAAGTTAGATTCGCCTACGCTGTTTGTCTAGTAACTGATAATGGGCATTTCTCTCTCCTCGGGAGATAGAAGACGTACAGCGGCCACTTATTCTGAGCCGCTTGCCTGATAAAGATCGCGCCGGAGGCGCTCAACCCAGCGTCATTGCCCCACTTCACACGCTTTGTGATTTTTGTTCTTATGTGATTTCTGTGGCTCCTCCTGAGCCGCTTGCCTGATAAAGATCGCGCCGGAGGCACTCAACCCAGCGTCATTGCCCCACTTCACACGCTTTGTGATTTTTGTTCTTATGTGATTTCTGTGGCTCCTCCTGAGCCGCTTGCCTGATAAAGATCGCGC
>CALEDI010000150.1 GCA_937949535.1 uncultured Lewinella sp.
TTTTTTTACCCTAACCCTCGTTGTAGAGAGGCTTAATAGGTAAACTACCGCTCCGCTCCGCCAAAGCGACGTATGCCCTTACTTTGCACCTGCGTCCTCGCCCATCTAAGCCCCGTCATGGGGTCCAACTACTTCACTCCGCCAAAATAAAAGCCTAGGTTCCGCTCAACATCTGAGGGCAACTCGGGGAGTTGTGAGCGCGGAATCAAGAGAGAACTGATGTTGTGCAGGTCCTTGAAGATCTTGTGTTTCTCGGCCGTAGCGGCCAAATAGTCGTGGCCAGAAGACCCTCCCGTACCGATTTTATTTCCGATCATCCGCATCACCATTTGGGCGTGGCGGTAACGCCAAGTAGTGAGCAACTCATCGATGTTCATCAGCTCTGTGAGCAGACTGAAGGGGATGTTGAGGATGGGTTTGTCTCGGTAAAGATTGATGAGTAGGGCCGCAATGGTTGCGTTGTAAGATAGGCGGCACTCGCCCGTTTCCATCATGCGTTCGTGTTCCTGCTGGCTAAGGACGTGCTTGAAGTAGCTGTTGCTGTCTCCCAGCATTTTCAGCCGTAGAGCCTTCATCCGCTCATCGAGGTATTCGCTGCCGGAGATGGAAGCTTGTTCTTTTTCCAGCATCCGGTCTACGGCGGCTTTGTAGGAGGTGAGGAAGTCGAAGCCCTCGAAGCGCAGAAAGGGCGTCCGTTCCAACCACCGCTCAACGAGTTCAAACAGGCTGCCGCCGGTTTCGATGGCTTCTAGGCGGGCTTTCTGTTCTTCGTTGAAAACGATTTTATAGGATTTGCCGTGGTACGTCATCCGGTCTTCTTCCCGAAGGCCAAGGGTAGATTCGATCATGCGAAACTGCATACTCTGGAAGCCGGAAGCTGGGAAAAGGTAGTCTCGGAAATCAAGGAAGTCTAACGGCGTTAGGGTTTCCATGACATGGATCTGCTCCACCATCAAGCTCACAATCGTGGAGATGCGTTTGAGGCGCAGCAATACGGTATTCATGTTGTCTTCGTTCACCTGCTCCTCCCGGAAGAGGACACAGACCGAGTCTAGCTCCGTCATGATTTGCTTGAACCACAACTCGTAGACTTGGTGCATGATGATGAAGAGCGTCTCGTCATGCGCCGCATCGCCTAGCGCTGCGCTGCGGGTATTCTGGATAGACAAGAGCTTGTCGATTTCCAGGTAATTGTGGTAGTGGATGGTGGAGTACTTACGGTCAGACATGGGGCTAAGGTAAGTGCTACGTCGGGGAATCTGTGCGAGATTTCAAAGCAGGTAACCAAACCCGATCAGCGCCGCCAGTGTCTGGTCGTTACCGTTAGGGAAAATCAGCCGGTTGCTGCCGTCGTACCGCACCTCGGCGAACACCTTCATGGCTCCAATTATGCGTGATACCGCCACGGTTCCGCCAGCGATGTTGGTTTGCGGTGCAAACCCGAAGCCGCCTTCGTCGTTGAGCAGCTCTCCTCGTAGTGCGAGATTGTAGTCTTCGTTTAGCTGGTAGGTAAGGTAGAGGCCAGCGGACGAGTAGTACGTCCAGTCGTCTCCGTTGTTCTGAAAAGGATGGTATATCAGTTCCGTTCCGACAACCATCTGCTGGCTCAGTTCGTACTGAGCCGTGAGGTCTAGGACGAATACCTTTTGCTCTGTCGTGGTGGTTCCGATCAAGGTGCTGAGTGCGATGCTTCGGCCTTCTTGCGTGTAGCGAAGGGCTCCACCGTAGACCGATTGTTGGTTGGGGTTGGCGCGTAAAAACACTGCGTTGTACCGGCCCAGCATCAAGCTCCACGCTTCGTTGAGTGCAATTTCAACCTCGATGCCCGCAGGGCAAGCCGGTGCCAAAGTATAGGCCCAACTGTTGGAGTACACGGGGTTATCAAAAGGATCATCGGCTTCGTAGCCGTAAAAGGCGGGAAAAAGCCCCGCACGAACCTGGATATTGGGGGCCAAGTCGAAGTACCCAAAGGCTTCCCGGACGTTGCTAAAAACACTGCTATTGCCTGCGCCATAAAATTGCTGCGCGCGCGGGCCGAAGGCCAGCTTTGCGCTCACCCCCGCCCTCTCCCACGAATGGTTGACCCCAGCGGAAAGCCAACCAAGGCTGAGTTGGTCGTGGTCGATGGTCATGGATGTAAGGCTGGTGGCCTTCGTGTTGGCATAGTTCAGGTAGCCATCTAGGCTTAGAAAAAACTGCGTTTGGGGAATTGTATCGGCCTCGTTTGTTTGCCCAGCCAGCTTTGCAGTAGTCCAAAAAATTAGTAAACAACAAGCAACCCGAAGTAGCTCTTGTGTAAGGGAGAAAGAAAAATTCCGTTGCGCATTCATGTTGTAAAGAAACAGAAGAATTAGGTTTTCCTGACAACACACCGTATCAACTAAACAACATATATCGTTTTGTTAGCTGCCCTGGGCTACTGTAACTTTGTATCACGATGCAAAACCGCAAGCTCAAACAGCAAATTGCCCGCCTAGAACGGATCGGCAACGACGACTTCCAACTCATCCTTACAGGTGGGGCGGGAGCGTTTGCTACGCATGAACTTCATCTCTTGCTGCGGCGCATCAACGTCCGAAGCCAGCAGGTCAGCCGGCTTCGGCGCGCAATGTTCAAAATCGGTCTTTGTATTCCCTTTCTGATGTTTGCGGCTTGTGCCGCAGCCTTGGTTTCCTTGCGCGAGTTGGTCACGGTTTTTGTTCTGGCTATTCCCGTCTGCTTGATCATATTGGTCTGCCAGCAGGTACACGCAGGAAATACCTTCAGTTGTTATGACCGGGCCAAGCGGTTGCGGGGGATTATTGAGCAGGAATTAGCTAGGCGGCGACGGGGAGTGAGTTACTGAGTTGACAATAAGCTATTGACCCTACTCTCCGCTCCCGAAGCCTTAAGAATAGGATTAACGTGAGGTTTGGATGTCGGACGCTCAAAGGAATAATCCACTACTCTACCGCAACGCCTCCACCACCCGTTCCGCCAGCCCTGCCCGCGTACTCAACGAGAGCTGTACGCGCTTCACCGGCGCGTGTTCATTGTCGGCATAAGCCGCCCAAACGCGGTAATTCCCGAGCTGGTCTTTCTCGCAGTAGACGCCCAGTGGCATCGAGCAGCCGCCTTCCATCATGTTCAAGACGGTGCGTTCTACGTTCGTACACTCCCCTACCGCTACGTTGTGGAGCGGGGCAAGTTGCTTGCGGATGTCGATGGCGTCCTTTCGCGTCTGGATCGCCATCACGCCCTGGCCGGGCGCGGGCACAAATTCGCGCGGGCTCGGCCGCACTACAACCATGTCGGACAGGTCGATCTCCAACCGCTCCAAGCCTGCGGCGGCAAGCATCACGGCGTCGATCTCGCCGGTGCGGGCTTTGTCGAGACGAGTCGGTACGTTGCCCCGGATGTCTACCGTTACGAGGCCAGGATGCAGCTCTCGGAGCTGCGCCTTACGCCGGTTGGAGCTGGTCCCGACGGTAGCGCCATCGGCCAATTTGAAGGGCTTTCCCTCCACAGCCTTGTCTTTATGAATAATGATGACGTCGTTGACGGAAGCGCGGTAGCTCAGGGCCGCCAGCGTCAAGCCCTCCGGCTGCTCGGTGGGCATATCCTTGAGGCTGTGTACGGCTAGGTCGATGTCTCCGGCCAGCAGGTGGTCTTCGATCTCCTTGGTGAAGAAGCCCTTGCCCTCCAGCTTGTCGAAGCCGAGGTGCTGGATTTTATCGCCTTGGGTCTTGATGACCTTCAACTCACTCTCGATGCCGAGCTCTTTCAGTTGGGCTTGGACGAAGTGGGCTTGCCAAAGGGCTAGTTTTGATCCGCGGGTTCCGATTATCATGGGCGTAAGGGGGGAGTAAGGGGGTAAAGGAGTAAGGGGAGAAGGGAGGAGTAAGGGGAGAAGGGAGTAAAGGGAAACAATAAGGCGAAGTAGAAAAGATAAATGATGACATCAGGAAAGAGAGGTACTGCGCCGACACCTTTACTCCCTTCAACCTTTAACACCTTACTCCCTTCCCCCTTTACTCCCTTACTCCCTTAAAAATCCGCCGTCTTAGGCGCCCGAGGGAAAGGAATCACGTCGCGGATGTTGCCCATTCCGGTCACGAACATCACCATGCGCTCGAAGCCGAGGCCGAAGCCCGCGTGGGGGCAACCACCGAACTTGCGGAGCTGCATGTACCAAGCGAGTTCGTCTTCATGAACGTCCATTTCTTGCATCCGGGTGCGGAGCACGTCCTCGCGCTCTTCGCGCTGCGAGCCACCGACCATCTCGCCGATGTAGGGGAAGAGGATATCCATCGCGGCAACGGTTTCGTTGTCGTCGTTGAGGCGCATGTAGAACGCCTTGAAGCTTTTGGGGTAATCGCGAACGATGACCGGCTTCTTGAAGTGCTTCTCCACCAGCCAGCGTTCGTGCTCGGCTTGGAGGTCTGTCCCCCACTCTACGGGGAATTCAAACTTCTTCTTTTTGTACGGCTTACTGCGCTGGATCAGGTTGATCGCCTCGGTGTAAGTGATGCGGGCGAAGTCGTCCTTGACGGTGAATTCGAGCATCTCGATGAGGCCCATCGGGCGACGATCGGCGGCCTTCATTTGCTTTTCGGATTCCTTGATGCGGGCATCGAGAAATTCGAGGTCGGCGCGGTAGTTGTCTAGGCAGTAGTTGATGAGGTACTTCAGGAAGTCTTCGGCTAGGTCTTGGTCGTTGTCGATGTCGGCGAAGGCGATCTCCGGCTCAATCATCCAGAACTCGCTCAGGTGGCGGCTCGTGTGGCTGTTTTCGGCGCGGAAGGTGGGGCCGAAGGTGTAGACCTTACCCAGCGCCAGCGCGCCGATTTCGGCTTGTAGCTGACCGGAAACGGTCATGTGGGTAGCCTTGCCAAAAAAGTCTTGGCTGAAATCCACGTTGCCGTCCTCATCTTTTGGCGGGGACGCAGGATCAAGGGTCGTTACACGGAACATCTCGCCCGCACCCTCGGCGTCGTTGCCGGTAATGATGGGGGTGTGCAGGTAGTAGAAGTTGCGGTCGTTGAAGTATTTGTTGACGGCGTAGGCCACCGCGTGGCGCAGGCGGAAGACGGCGCTGAAGGTGTTCGTCCGCATCCGGAACTGCGCGTTTTCGCGCAGGAATTCCATGGACTGTCGCTTGGCTTGGAGCGGGTATTCGCTCAGGTCCGCCGCACCGTGTATGGTGATGGACTTTGCGACGACCTCTACGGCTTGCCCGCTGCCTTGGCTCTCCACCAGTTCGCCCGTCACGCCCACACAGGCGTGGAAACCGATGGCGCGGATGGTGGCTTCGTCGAAGTCCTCTCCGTTCACCACCACCTGCAAGGTCTCCGCACCGGAGCCGTCGTTGAGGACCATGAACCGATTACCGCGCCAAGCGCGGACCCAGCCCATTACGGTTACTTCTTCGCCTACCTTCGGCGACTTTAGGATGTTTGCTATTTCCTGACGATGGATCATGCGGTTGTCTTGTTTGAGGGCGCGAAGATAGTAATAGTCAAACAGTCAAAAAGTCAAACCGTCAAATAGTTGCAGGCAGACCTGTTTGCTGTTTGACTTTCTGACTACCTGGCTACAAGCATTTGGCTTGGCTTAGTGCTTCATCACTCCAAAATTTCAACCGCTGACCCCTGCACCTTCATTGTGATTAACAACGCCTGTATTCTGGCAGCGCTCATTTACATTCCCTTTAGGGATGCCGTACAATCATCTCCCTTTCACTTTTCGACCGTATTTAACCAGAGGGAGAAATATTTCCATAAAAAGACCCTCATCTTTTGGTGTCCCATTGAAAAACATCAGGTGCCCTACCCCATTAGCTTCGTTGACGTACATGATGGTTCCGATGCCCGGGTCACCTCCTGTATGGCCATAGAAGCCAGAATCTAGGTGCTCCATAAAATAACCGTAAACTGATTTATCCTTAGGGATCCGAATGGTATCGCTTATTAAACGAGCGTAGTCTTCTGCTGGCAATAAGGCATTCCCCGTGGTCATACCTTTGATGGTAGAAGAGCAGTAAACGCCAAGGTCATGGATGCTGGTCCGCAAGCCGCCATCGGGGTAAGTACTCAGCGCATAGTCTGGCATAGGGCGACCGTTAGAAAAGTGGTGTTGAATGTGGGTTCCAGCGGCAATATCAGCACGCGACCAACCGGTATTCTCCATTCCCGCCGGCTCGAATATCCGGTCGCGGGTCCATTCGGGGAAAGTGGTTCCGGTCGCAACCTCCAGTACGTGAGCAGCTAGTGCAGCCGCTACATTGCTGTATTGATAAGCCACTCCTGGAGCTTTCTTCGTGAAGTTCCTTCTGTGATAAAAATCACCGTCAAGCGTCAGAAAATGCGCTAGAAAATCACCCAAGGGAAGTACCTCATTCTTTGACGCCAACAGCATTTCTTTATACTCCCTTTTAGAGATTTCGCCTTTTTTCACGGTCATTGGCTCCGTCAGGGCATAAGCCTTATCATAAAATTTTGCGTCACTGATGCCCGACGTGTGCATCGCTAGGTGGCGAAGCAAGATCGGTTGATCGGGGAAACGCGGATGCACCACCCGGAAGGGCAGGTATTTATTGATCGGGTCGGTCATTTTCAGGTGGCCATCGCGTTCTGCTTGCAGCAGAGAGATGCCGATAAAAGTCTTGGAAATCGAGCCGATATTCTGGACGCTACGAGAAGTATAAGGCCGCTTTGTTGCCAAGTCGGCATAACCATAGCCTTTCTCGAAGATCAATCCGTTTGCATCGACCAAGGCGATGGCGAAGCCAGGAATATCGTTCCGGGCAGCAATAGTCTGCATCTGCTGGTGTAGCGAATCCAGTATTAGTTCGTGTTGGGCGCGGCCGCTGGTGCAAAGTAGGAGGATGAAAGAGCAAAGTAACAGTGCGGTTCTCATAAAGCGTTTTTATCAGACTGACGTTGAAGACGGCCCAATTGTTACAGCCATCACCAAACCGCTATACATTGACGCTGATTAAGTGGCCATTACGCTAAAACGCGTAGCGTTTTCACAAGTCCCTCCCCCGTGGGGAGGGATTTAGGGAGGGGGTTTTAGTCGATGTATAGCGGTTTGAGCCATCACTCCAAAATCCAAGGATACGCCTTAGCAAAGCCCTTCCGCCAGGTCGCGTGCCAGTGCCCTTCGTCGGGCTCAACGTCGAAGTAGAGTTGGTCTTCGGGTAGGCCGGAGGCCAGCAGCTTATCGCGGAGTTTTTCCGACGACTCCACGATGGGCCACTCTAATGACCCGGAGTTGAGGAAGATGCGGGTCTTGCTTAGATCGGGGTGATTGTCTACCAGACCCAAGGCTTGGGGTTCATCTACCCACATTGAAGGGCTGAAAACGATGCCGAGGCCGTAAACATCCGGATAGGTCATCAGGCTGTAGTGCGCCATCAGGCCGCCGAGAGAGCAGCCGCCGATGCCCGTAAACTCCGGTTCAGGCTTGGTGCGGTAGTTGGTATCTACCCATTGCTTGAGGCCCTTGGCGTACCATTCGGCATGTTGCTTGCCGAAGACCTCGCCGTCTTCATCTACTTGGTCTGAGGGGAAGGGCTTGTACTCCGCAGAGCGGTTGTTGCCAGATTCGATGCCGATCACGATACAGGCTGGGCCGCCCATCGAGTCTACCCTATTGATGACTTCGTCTACTTCCCACTCCGAGCCTTGCCCGATGATGTGGTCAAAGAGGTTGTCTCCGTCGTAGAAATAAAGTACGGGGTAGCGGACGGAGTCGTTGTCGGCATAGCCTTTGGGCAGAAAGATGTCTACATCTTTCGTCTCGCCGAGGTAGTCTGCTACAACGGCTTTTTCTAGCCGTTGGGCGTTGGGGGCGTTGGTGGGCTCTGCGGTTTCGAGGAACTCGGTGAGCCAGCGCTCGTGCTTCCAGTCTCGGTAGGCGTATACGATGTCTTCGTCGAAACCAAAACCGAAGATGATGGCAGCGATCGCCCCGAGGACGAGGTTAAAGATGAGGAATTTGCGTAGCATGATGTCGTTGTTCTTGGTGAGTGTGTAAACATAAGACGAGAACATTGCTCCGAAGTTGCACGAATTCCCCCAGCCCCGCCCTGCAACCCAAGCAGCCCATAGGGCTTCGTAATGCAGGCTGCGGTTTTAACCGTAGCAAGGTTCCATGTTTCAGGCTGCGGTTTCAACCGTAGCAAGATTCACGTAGCAGCCACCATTCTAAACACAGCAATCATTATCTTACCCGCACATATCAACGATTCAAACCAACAAATGAAAAGCCTACGTTTCCTTCCATTGCTCTCCTTAACCCTTCTTTGCACCTGCGTCAGCGCCCTAAATAAGGCAATAAAAGGTGAAGGGAGTAAAGGACAACTCGTTCTCCTACTCTTACTTCTTTCTTCCCTTCCCCCCTTGCTCGCCCAGAAAGCCACCCCGGCCCAAGTGCGCGCCCAAGCCTACCGGCAGCGTTTGTTCCTACAAGAAAAGAGCCCCGCCGCCGGCATTGAATTCACGAACATCGGCCCAACCGTAATGAGCGGCCGCGTTTCCGACATCGCCGTGGACCCCGAAGACCCCACCCACTTCTACGTCGGCTACGCAAGTGGTGGCCTCTGGGAAACCAAAGACAACGGGATCTCCTTCAAGCCCCTCTTCGACGACCTGCCCGTGATGACCATCGGCGCACTAGACGTAAACTGGACCACCAAAGCCATCTACGTCGGCACTGGCGAAGTAAACTCCAGCCGCTCCAGCTACGCCGGCAACGGCGTATACCGCAGCACCGACGGTGGCCGCAGCTGGACCCACATGGGCCTCGACGAAACCCACCACATCGGCCGCGTAATCGTTGACCAACGCGACCAGAGCACCGTCTGGGTTGCCGCCCTAGGCCACCTCTACGGCCCCAACCCCGAACGCGGCGTCTACAAAACCACCAATGGTGGCGAAACCTGGACAAAGACCCTCTTCGTGAACGACAGCACCGGCGTCGTAGACATCGTCCGCGATCCCCGCAAGCCCAACGAGCTCTTCGCCGCCAGCTGGGAGCGCGAGCGCAAAGCATGGGATTTCAAAGAATCCGGAACAGGTAGCGGCGTTTGGCACAGCACCGACGGCGGCTCCAACTGGACGCGCATCTCGGCCGCAAAAGGCGGCTTCCCTACCGGAGAAGGCGGCGGGCGCATCGGCCTCGCCATCAGCTACGAAGACGACGAACGCCACCTCTTCGCCAGCATCGACAACTACTTCCGCAAGTCCGCAGAAGAACTGGACAGTGATACCGACCAAGACCAACTAACCAAAAACCAGCTCCGTACCATGAGCAAAGCCGACTTCCTCGGCCTGCCCACCTACCAAATAAAAGGTTTCCTCCGCGCCAACGGCTTCCCGCGCGACCTCAGCGTCGACACCCTGATGGCCCGTGTCACCCGCGACGCCGTCACCACCGCCCAGCTCGTTGAGTACCTCGAAGACGCCAACAGCCTCCTCTTCGATACCCCCGTGAAAGGCTTCGAGCTCTACAAAACCACCACCAACGGCGAAAAATGGACCCGCACCCACGACGACTACATCCCCAACCTCTACAATACCTATGGCTACTACTTCGGAGACATCGCCGTTCACCCCGAAAACCCAACCCTGATCTACGCCATGGGTGTACCCATCATCAAGTCTACCGACGGTGGCAAAAGCTGGACCGGGGCCAACGGCCCCAACGTCCACGCCGATCACCACTACCTCTGGATCAACCCCAAACGCCCCAACCACATCATCAACGGTAACGACGGCGGCGTAAACATCAGCTACGACGGCGGTAAAAACTGGCGCAAATGCAACGCACCACCCCTCGGTCAGTTCTACGGCATCGCGGTAGACAACCACCCCGACGGCTACCGCGTTTATGGCGGTTTGCAAGACAACGGAACTTGGGTTGGCCCACACAACTACACCGCCAGCCGGCGGTGGGAGCAATCCGGCCAATACCCCTACAAAGCCCTATTCGGCGGCGACGGGATGCAGGTAGAAGTAGACCCACGCGACAACAACACCGTCTACGTTGGCTACCAATACGGCAATTATTACCGCATCGACCAAGCCGCAGACACCAGCACTTACCTAACGCCAAAGCACGAGCTCGGCCAGCGGCCCTACCGCTGGAACTGGCAAAGCCCCATCCTCATCAGCCCCCACAACGCCGACGTATTCTACCTCGGCTCCAACGTCTTGCACCGCAGCGTGAGCCGGGGCGACAACTTCAAGGCCATCAGTGAAGACCTCAC
>CALEDI010000151.1 GCA_937949535.1 uncultured Lewinella sp.
GAAGTCCATCGCAACGTAGTCGTCGGCGATGATCGGAACCTCGCGGTTGGAGATCGGGACGATGACCTTGCGGCCGTGGTACTTGGTGTAGCGCGGGTCGTCTGGGTGGACGGCCAGGGCGGTATCTGCCGGGATGGTTTCTGGGCGGCTGGTAGCGATGACAATGTACTCGTCTTCCGAGCCCGCAACTTTGTAGCGGACGTGATAGAGGTTTTTATTCTCCTCAGTGTGGATGACTTCCTCGTTGGAGAGGACCGTTTGGGCGGCGGGGTCCCAGTTCGTCATCCGTAGGCCACGGTACAGTTTGCCTTTTTTGTGGAGGTTAACGAAGACCTTGATAACTGCCTTATATAATTCGGGCTCCATCGTGAAGCGGGTACGGTCCCAGTCGCAGCTTGCGCCGAGTTGCTGGAGTTGCTTCAGGATGATGCCGCCGTACTCGTCTTTCCAAGCGAAAGCGTGGGTCATGAACTCTTCGCGGGTCAGGTCTGATTTCTTGATGCCCTGTTCGCGTAGTTTCTTAACCACCTTGGCTTCGGTCGCGATGCTGGCATGGTCCGTTCCGGGCACCCAACAGGCGTTTTTGCCGTCTAGGCGGGCCTTCCGGATAAGGATGTCTTGAATGGTGTTGTTCAGCATGTGGCCCATGTGTAGCACACCGGTGACGTTGGGCGGCGGGATCACGATCGTGAAAGGCTCGCGCTCATCGGGCTCACTGTGGAAGTAGTTCTTCTCCATCCAGTGGGCGTACCATTTTGCTTCAACGTCTTTGGCGGTGTAGGTCTTGGGGGCGGACATATTTTAATCTTGTGGTCTTGTGGTCTTATAGCTAGGCTGCCTGACGGGTCTACAACACTACGAGACGACCAGACTACAAGACTAAATAAAGCGCGAAGATAAGTTTTGCTTTGGTGGTATGGTAACGCTATTTGCAGGGCTTTGAGTTGCAGTGGTTTGTGGGCGCGGCCGCAGGTGCAGGGTACGGTTTGGCTAGCCCACTAGGCGTAAGTTATTTATACGGCGCCCCTCAGCGCCGTTTTGCCTGAATGCTGTCCGCAGATCGCTAAAAACCTTGCGATATGGTAAAAAGCAGCGTCTTCTCTACCAAAAATCCTGGATGACTTATGTTTATCCCCCATTCGTAGTATTTTTGTGCTATTCTACCAGTGACTGGTAGGTGTTCTTTAGTATTCGCAATCATAACTCCATGAAACGTTTTCTACTTGGTCTCTCAGCCACAGCCTTTTTGTTTTTGTCGTCCTGCCAAATGATGGAGGAAGAACTCGACCTTAGCCCTTCGGCAGAACTTGATGTTTTGTTGCAACAAAATGGCGGACGAGCGTCCTTCATGCTCCCGGCCGCCGGCGACCTAGCAGCCATTCCCGAAGACCCAAACAACCCGATTACGCCGGAGAAAGTCCGTTTGGGCCAACTCCTCTTCCACGAAACGGGCATCGCTTCGGAAGCCATCACGCAGGGGGCGCTCAAAACCTTTAGTTGTGCTTCTTGCCACTTTGCGGGAGCGGGCTTCCAGGCGGGAATTTTTCAGGGCATCGGAGACGGCGGCACAGGCTTCGGCTTCAATGGGGAGCGCCGAGTGCCGAAGGCACTGGCCAACCCCGATAGCATTGATGTGCAACCGATCCGATCACCAACCGTCCTCAACGGTGCCTACCAGGAAGCGATGCTTTGGAACGGACAGTTCGGTGCCACGGGCGTCAATGCCGGCACCGAAGCGAGTTGGACGGCCGGAACGCCGAAGGCTGTCAATTTCCTCGGCTTTCAGGGCCTCGAAACCCAAGCCATTGCTGGCCTGGGCGTTCACCGGCTTAACATGACGCCAGCGCTGGCCGACGAGCTGGGGTACACTTCCCTCTTCGACCTCGCCTTCCCGGATGTTCCCCGCCAAGCTCGCTACGACAAGCTGTACGCTGGCCTCGCCATCGCTGCTTACGAACGGACGTTGCTGGCCAACGAAGCCCCTTTCCAGCTCTGGCTAAACGGTAATACCCGTGCTATGCTGAACGATGAAATCCGTGGGGCGGTCCTGTTTTTTGGTAAGGCGAACTGCGTCAGTTGTCACTCCGGTCCGGCCCTCAATAGTATGCGCTTCGAGGCCATTGGCATGGCCGATCTTGTAGACAACCGAGAGCCTACCGTACGCACCTCGGTAGACAACGTAGAAAACAAAGGCAGAGGAGGCTTTACGGGCAACCCAGACGAGCTTTACCAGTTCAAGGTGCCGCAGTTGTACAGTATGCGGAGCAGCCCATTTTATGGGCATGGATCTAGCTTCCGAAACTTGCGCGATGTAGTGAGCTATAAAAACGAAGCGGTGGCCGAAAACAACCGCGTCCCCGAAACAGCATTATCTACAGCCTTCGTTCCGCTTAACCTCACGGAAACGGAGATTGATGACCTCACGGCCTTCCTCCGCAACGGTCTGCACGACCCTAATTTGCGGCGCTACGAGCCGTCTGCTTTGCCGTCTGGCCAGTGCTTTCCTAACCACGATGAGCAGACGCGGCGGGATATTGGATGTAATTAGTGGGCGCGGCCGCAGGTGCGGGGCGAGGTTTTTGGCAATGTTAGAGGCCTTTGGGGCTGGTTTTTTTCTATGACAACTACTCATCTCAAGGATATTTCTTCACTGAGCAGCAATCATCCTCACTTGTCATTTGCCGGTATGACCCGGAGCTCACGTTCAATGAACAGGCGGTGCTTGGGGCGAATTGTTGCATCAATTTGGTCCGAATTAGCGGACCAGTTTCATGAAATTGGTAGACCAATTTCGCAAATTGGTCTACCAATTTGGGCGAAAATTAACGATTTATGCCTGTTTTTAGCCGAAAACAGGCAGTAAGCCACCAAAATGTTTGGCCGTTTAGCGGCTTCAGTATAGATTTGTGCAATAAGTATTGAATAGGTTACGTCTTAATCGGTACCTAGTCTAAGCTAAACAAAACATAATTTTTTAAACAAATAGAACAAATGGTGAATATGAAAAATGCACTAATTAATCTAAGTAAGAATGTCATTCTGATGGCAGGCTTGCTTTTCGCAGTAACAATGATTGCTTCTTGTGGAGACGACGAAATGCCAGTGGAACCTACTCCCGATCCTTCAACGGTCGTTTCCTCTTTCTCGTCACAGGTTGATGCAGACAACTCCTTAACCTACAACTTCACCAACTCTTCTGTCGTAAACGGAATCACCGACAGAACTTACACTTCGGCTTGGGATTTTGGTGGAGACGGAAGCTCTACTGAGGCGAACCCTTCGTACACTTTCTCCGCTGAGGGTACTTACAC
>CALEDI010000152.1 GCA_937949535.1 uncultured Lewinella sp.
CGCAGCAGGCATCGCTCGCATGAAGGCGCGCTTCCCCGAAGCCCAAGTTGAAAGCATGGAAGGCGCAGCGTTCTTCTACGCCTGCCTGCAAAACGGCATCGAGCCCTTACAGCTCCGCGCCATCAGTAATTACGTAGCCCCAAGAGACCGAGAAAGCTGGCGAATGCAGGAGGCGATTAGGGCGTTGAATGAGGAGTTGCAGGGGTTGTTAGGGGCGTTTGTAGTAGTGTAGTGTTGTAGGCGCACCGCACTTTGAAAGCGGGGATGCTCGCTGTGCTCGTGGGCGCGTAGCAACCTTGCCCTTCAACCAACACGGCACCTGCGGCCGCGCCCTGGAATAGAGCCTCAGATAGTCAAGCAGTCAGGTGTCAGATAGTCGCTACCGCGTAGCAGCGTACATCCTCATGCGGCAGCGACTACCTGACTACCTACTTCCCCATCGTCTCCAGGTACTCCTGGTAAGTCTTCGTCTTGTAGTGTCCGCCTTGGATGAAGTTGAGTTCATTGATGAACTTATCCGCAGGCTTGAAGCCGGGGCTGATGGAAATCCGGTCGCGGTTTTCATCTAGGTAAACGATGCTGGGGTAGCTCATTCGGCTGTCGAGCAGCGCGATGGCGAGATCGTGTACCCCACGGCGAGTAGCGTTGGGGTTGAACTTGAACGTGTGGCCGTCGTACTCAATGCTCTCCTTTTGCTCTGCATCGAACTTTACGGCATAGAAATTTTCCTTCACGTAAGCCTCAATGACGGGGTCGGTAAAAACGTCCCGGTCCATCTTTTTGCACCAACCACACCACTCGGTGTACACATCAATGAGCAATTTCTTTGGTGCTTTCTTGTTGGCGAGAACTGCTTCATCCCAACTCATCCACTTGATTTGAGCGGAAGCAGAAGACGTGAAAAACAGAACAGCCACAAAGGCTAGGGATAAACGGAAAAAAGACATAGGGGGAATTTGTGTTGTACGAAGAGATGTTTCACAGAGAATACAAACGTAGGCAATCTTGTTGCTTCGCCATGTGCTAATAAAACCCTAAAACTTGGGGCAAGGTACCGCTTCGTCGTTGTTTTCCTTACCGAGGTAGGCGATATTGATTTCAAACGCGCCTTGGTGGCGGCGGCTGGTTTGTAGGCCATTCAAGCCAGCGTCGTAGCTCATACCGATGAGGAAGCTGTTGACTTCTACGCCAAACATCCCTACTGCGCTGTCTACGCCATACCCAGATTCGTTGCCAACCCCACGGACGTAAGCGCCCAGGTGAAACGCAGAGCCGTTGCTTTCATTAACGAGAAAGCGAAGGTTTGTACCCGCGTTCGTGGCCAAGTGCGGCCCCTGCATATAGGCATAAACCCGAGGGCTAATATCTAAACTGCGCCCCGCCGGCAAGCGCAGGTTTACGTAACCGCTGTACCGCCTGTAAAGCGTTTGGGTAACCTCTACGCTTTGGCCCCGCGTGATCTCTGCGAAGAAGCTTTGCTCCGGCTGGTTGAAATGATGGATGGCCGCGCCAATAAAAACCGCCGCTTTGTTCTTGGGGGCGTAGGCGTAGTTTAGGCCCAGTTGGTAGTCTCCGAAGGCGTAATTGTTCTCCGGTAGTTCTTCGGCCGAAGCGCCGTCTACGAAAACGGAGGTTCCATCGAAAGCGTCCTCGAAGGTCAGTTGGTCGTAGCTCACGTTGCGCTGCACGATGCCTAGCTGAAAGCCGAGGCTGAGGCTCTGGTTGCTTTTTGGGTCCAGCGCTTTATGGAACGCGCCGCCCACCATGATCTGGTTTACGCTGTAATTGAACTCCGCTACGCGGTCGCTCGCAAAGGACACCCCGACGCCAAAGGCATCTTTATAACGGCGCTTTTTAGGGTTGACGTAGTACTTGAAGTCTGCCGCAAACGCCGTTGTCGAAAACGGTGTTTCCAGGGTTTGCCCCCACTGGCTACGCTGCGAAATGGCTACCCGGTAGCTACCGGGGAAGGCACCAATCAGGGCCGGATTGAGCGTTAGGGGAGCAGCAAAAAACTGGGAGAAGTGATAATCCTGCGCAGAAAGCCCAGTGGTACAGAGCAAAAAAGACAAGACTAGAAAAGGAAACTTCATACGGTTGTTTTGGGAGGCGGCAAAGGTACAACGGGCCGCAACGGTAACATTACCTTTTCCCAACGGAAATCGTGAAAGCTTATTGCGGAATCACGCTTTATCAAAAGATGACAATTTATTTTATCTTGCAGCCGTATGTCAAACTTTGCCCTCGGCCGCTTTACCGCCGCCGCCATCCGGAGCCACGCCAAGGCTAAATCCGAAATGATGTCTCAGCTACTACTCGGCGAGCCAGTTACCATTGTGGAAGCGGGCAAAAACTATACCCGTATCCGTTGTTGTGACGACGACTTCGAGGGCTTCGTCAGGACCGACCAGCTGCTGGCCGCCGAAGAACGCACCTTCCGGCTACAACGAGACAACCCAGCCTTTGCGCTAGAGCTCTGGTCTACCATTCTCGGAGAGCAGGCTGCCGTACCCGTCACCTTCGGTGCGCGGCTGCCAGAGTTTGACGGTATCCGCCTTACCCACGGCCAGCACACCTTCAATTACTCCGGCCAAGCGGCCCTGTCTGGAGACCTCCGTACCGACGCCGAACTCATGATTCGGTTTGCCCGCCGCTGGTTGTTCGTACCCGGGCTTGCCGGAGGTCGAACCCCTGCGGGCATCAACTCCGCAGCCCTCATTCAGCTCGTTGCGCGGCTCATCAACATCAAACTGCCCCGAACGCCCGACGCGATGAGCAACCACGGCCGAATGGTAGACTTCGTGATACAGGCGCAACCCGCAGACCTCGCTTTTTTCGACAACCGAAAAGGAAACATCGAACACGTTGGCCTGCTCCTTCCAGACAGTAAAATCCTCCACGTCGGTGATCGGGTACGGATCGACAGCATAGACCATTACGGCATCTTCAACCAAGAAACGGGCCGCTATTCCCACCGCCTACGGATCGTCAAGCGCCTCCTGCCAGACATGGACCTGCCTAACGTATTGATGCGCAAACAGAAAAAAACAGAAGTAGACAAAAGCCAGATGGCTATTTTTTAGTGGTCAATCCTCCTCTCAACCACCACATCCCCAACCTCTACGCCAAGTATAAAAACTTCGACCTTGTAGTAGACTCTCGCCGCCTGACCCAGCCGGAGGAAACCCTATTTTTTGCCCTGCTGGGGCAACGGGCGGATGGGCACGACTTCATTCCGGAGCTATTTCTGGCGGGGGTGCGGCACTTCGTGGTGTTGCAGGGTTTTGAGGCGCGGCCGCAGGTGCAAGGAGGGCTTTCGGGGGCGCAATGGTCGGAGGCCACGCTTCTCCGAACCGAAGACCCACTCGCCCTGCTGCAAGCTTTGGCAGCGCATCATCGGGCGCAATTCAACGTTCCGGTGTTGGCAATTACGGGCTCCAACGGCAAAACAATCGTTAAGGATTGGCTGGCGCAGATGCTGGGCCGCAAGTTCAACGTCTGCGCCAGCCCGCGTTCGTTCAACTCCCAGATCGGGGTGCCGCTTTCGGTGTGGCGGCTGCGGGCGCAGCACCAAATTGCCGTCTTCGAGGCGGGCGTCAGTGAAGCGGGCGAGATGGCCCGCTTGGAGGCCATCCTGAAACCCACCTGCGGGCTGTTCACCATGCTGGGCAGCGCCCACGACGCGGGCTTCCCAGACCGGCAGACGAAGCACCAAGAAAAACTAAGTCTCTTCAAAAACGCAACATGGGTGGCCGTTTCGGCCGACGATACCGACAGCGTCCGGCTGCTACGGATGGCCGATGTACACCCGCTTACCTTCCTCGGCGTAGAGGGGCGTTTTTTGGAGGTAGACGAAGAAGCCATCCGCCTCAACTTCCCTGCCCTGCCGGGCATCTACCTCGAAAACGCCTACGCCGCCGCCGCCGTAGCCTACGAACTCGGCCTCGACAAAGCGGCGCTGCGCGACGAAGTGCCCAAGCTCCGCCCCCTCACCAACCGCCTCGAACAACGGGAAGGCCGGCGCGGCGGCGTAGTCATCAACGACAGCTACAGCAACGACCTCAGTGCGCTGGCTGCGGCCCTAGACTTTGCCGTGGCGCAGAATCCTTTTGAGCGGCTAACCCTTGTATTGGGGACGGTTCAGCCCAGCTCCTTCAACCTCCCCAGCACCCGCGCCCGCGCCCAGATGAGCGAGCTGCACCAACTTTTAGCCGGGAGAGTAACCCGCCTCATCACCGTCGGGGAAAGCTACGCCCCCACCGATGGCGACCGCCACTACCCCACTCCGGAAGCCCTAATCGCCGACCTCGACACACTTGATGCCAGCCCCGAAACCATCCTCGTAAAAGGGGCGAGTTACGAACGCCTCGGCCGCGTTGCCGACGCCCTGAGCCGCAAGCAACACCAAACCCTGCTGCGGCTAGACCTGACCGCCTTGCGCCACAATTTCCGCGTCTACCAACGCGCCGTTGGGGCAAAAATGATCGTGATGGTCAAAGCCTCAGCCTACGGCGGCGGCAGCCTACCCGTAGCGCGCGCCCTCGCCGCCGCTGGCGCCGACCGACTCGCCGTGGCTTACCCAGACGAAGGCCGCGCTCTGCGCGAGGGCGGCCTGCGCCTCCCCATCATGGTCCTCAACGCCGAAGCGGCGGCCTTCGGCCGCTGCGCCACCAACGACCTCGAACCCGTCGTTCACCAAACCAAGGACCTCCGCCGCGCACGCGCCGCCGGCCTCCGCGTTCACCTTGAGCTAGACACCGGCATGGCGCGCTTGGGCTTCCAACCCAACGACCTAGCAGACCTGATCGCCGAGTTAAAAGCCGAAGATTATGGCCCAACCATCGCGTCCGTCTTCACCCACCTCGCCGCCGCCGAAGACCCCGCCCACGACGGTTTCACACAAGCACAACTCGCTACTTTCGGCGGCGCTTTCGCCAAAATTGCAGCCGAACTTTCCGCCCCACCTGCCCGCCACGTCCTCAACACCAACGGCATCTCCCGCTTCCCCGCCCACGCCTACGAATTCGTTCGCCTCGGCATCGGTCTCTACGGCATCGGCGATGCGACGCGGGCCGACGAACTGCGCCCCGCTCTCCGTCTCGTCACCCACATCACCCGCATCTACGACCGTCCCGCAGGCGACAGCGTCGGCTACGGCCGACGAGGAAAACTGGACCGCCAGAGCCGCATCGCGGTCTTGCCCGTCGGCTACGCCGATGGCCTACCGCGTTTGGCGGGCGAAGGCCGCTTCTCCGTAAGAATCGGTAAAGAC
>CALEDI010000153.1 GCA_937949535.1 uncultured Lewinella sp.
ACCTGCATCCCATTTGGCCAGTATGGCTAACTTTTGGGTTTGACTGAATTTGCTTTTCCGCATTTTGGTATGATTTAGAAGATGAGTAAGATAAGGTTATCTTTCTACTAAAGCATGGTTGCGTCTAATGGGAAGTGTACAAGTTCATCGGAGGTGTAAAAATACGGGCCTAACTGTTTTCGTAAACTTATGTATATCCCGTAGACCGAAGGTGCTCAACCCAGCTTCAGGGAAACAACTTCCTAAACCTTCGGGGCAATTCATCTTCAAAAAAGACAGCTTCCTTCGTGAACGGGTGTACGAAGCTCAACGAGTAAGCATGCAGATACAAACCCCTTCTTGAGCACTTTCTTAAGGGCTGATTTTGTGGACGCCGTCACAAAAATGCCCACACCGTATTCCTGTAGTCGGATCGGGACGGGGAGGTTGTCTGGTACAATATGTGTTTCGGTATTGGGAATTGAGAGGGGTTCTTTTTTGTGCACAAGTAGGCCAAGTTCCACCCCGAAGCCATACCTGTTTAATTATTTGACTACCCGACTACTCCCCTACAACACCCCATCCACCATTTCCAGCCTCCGGTCGCTGATGCGGGCAAGTTCTTCGTTGTGGGTAACGATGATGAAAGACTGCCCGAAGTCGTCGCGCAATTGGAAGATGAGCTTATGGAGTTCGTCGGAGCTTCCGGAGTCTAGGTTTCCGGTTGGCTCGTCGGCGAAGACGACGGCGGGAGAGTTGATGAGCGCGCGAGCTACAGCGACACGTTGCTGCTCGCCGCCGCTCATCTGGTTGGGCTTGTGCTCGGCGCGGTCGGCTAGGCCGAGGTAATCTAGCAGTTCTAGGCCTTTTTTCTGTGCGGCGGCCGGGTCCGTTTTAGCGATGTAGGCCGGGATGCAGACGTTCTCTAGGGCAGTAAACTCTGGCAGCAGGTGATGAAACTGAAACACAAAGCCAATTTCTTTATTCCGAAAGGCGGCAAGCTGACGATCAGACAGCCCAAAGACGTCTTTACCGTTGATGCTGAGGCCACCTCCGTCTGGTCGGCCCAGCGTACCGAGGATGTGCAGCAAGGTGCTTTTACCCGCGCCAGATTTACCCACGATGCTAACAATCTCGCCTTTGCCGACTTCAAGGTCTACGCCCTTCAGTACCTGAAGGTTGCCGTAGGATTTTGTAATGTTCTTTGCTGAGATCATGCTTTAGGAGAGTGTTGGGGAGGGAAAAAGGTTGGGGCTGTTTCGCTGTGTTTCCGATGTCTAGTTGAAAATTACCGTTCGGTTACCGAACGGGAGGATGCGGTGTTGCAACTGCAGGTAAATGGCTCGGCTGAGGACACGTTTTTCTACGTCTTTACCGATCCGCTTGAGGTCACTTATGCCGTCTCGGTGGCTGACGTGGGCAACGTCTTGCGCAATAATTGGCCCTTCGTCGAGGTCTGCGGTAACGTAATGGCTGGTAGCACCAATGAGTTTAACGCCGCGCGTGAAGGCGCTATGATACGGGCGGGCGCCTTTAAAGGCTGGCAGGAAAGAATGGTGGATGTTGATGATTCGGTGGCTGTAATCTTTACAAAAATCGTCGGACAGGATTTGCATGTAACGGGCCAGCACGATGAAATCTACGTCCAGTTCCTTGAGCAAATCTTTTGTTTTGGCCTCCTGTTCGGGCTTGGTGGCTTTCGTGATCGGTATGTGGTGAAAAGGAATATCGAACCGATCAGCGATGTAGCGGAGTTGTTCGTGGTTGGAGACGATGGCGGGGATTTCGCAGTTGTATTCTCCGGTTCCGTAGCGTTGTAGGATGTCGTAGAGGCAGTGGCTTGCTTTGCTCACGAACAGGGCCATCCGGGGCTTTCGTTCGGTAAATTTGAGCGAACACTTCATCTCGTAACTGGCTCCGATGAGGGTGTCGAAATAGTCGCTGATCTTGTCTTTTGGGATGACGAAGTCGGTTAAATCCCACTCAATCCGCATAAAGAAGTGGTTCAGTTCTTGGTCTACGTGTTGGTCTAGATCAAGGATGTTGCCTCGGTTTTTATGAACGAATTCGGTCACTAGGGCAACGAGGCCCGGTTGGTCTGGGCAGTGGATTAAAAGGACAGCACTATTCACAGAAAGAGTTGTTTTGGGGAAGTACGAAGGCGCAAACGCTTTTGTTGTCTTGAAGTAGCCTCATGTTTCAGTTCTATAAGGAATGAGGCGACAACTTTGTCTGCGGACGCGCGAAGATAAGTGCTCGTTGGGGAATATGGTGTGTATCGGGGTTGGGCTAAGGAGGTGTTCTGGGGCGCGGCCGCAGGTGCATGGGGAGGTTTTAGGGGTTCAGGGTTCAGGCGGCCAAATGTAGCGGTAGCCTGAATGCTAAACGCTGAACGCTATCTTTACCCCGCCATGCCGTAACTTCCCCTCCCCAACAACGGTTCTACAACTATGATCGAACATTTAACCATCAAGAATTTCCTCGCCTTCCCTGAGCTCGAAGTGCCGGAGTTGAAGCTTATTAATTTGGTGGCGGGGAAGAATGGAGTGGGGAAAACGGCGTTATTGGAGGCTATTCAACTCTACAAATGCTCCGATAAAATTGGAACTAACCGGCTAATTAGCGAAAATCGTAAGGGCAATATTATTCATCATAAGGATAGAATTTTTGCTTCTAAATTAGAGATCAATAATCTGTCAATGACAATGGCTGTTGGAGATTATAAATCCAAGGTTTTTATTGACGGAGAACAAGTTGAGGGCCACGGACATCCAGATGACTATCCAAACCATGAATACGAATTCATAAGGTCCGGTATAAAAGAACATGATTGGATTTCTCGTAGGTGGAGTTCATTTGTCTTGACAGAAAAAGAAGAGTTAGTTACTGAAGTCATCAGTAAAGTAATTGGACTCAATATTTTCAGAATTGCTGTCACCGACCAATCAATCATGGTGAAAATAGCTGGTGCAAAAAATCCAGTGAACATTAAAAGTTTAGGTGATGGTCTCATGAGGACATTTCAAATTGCAATGGCTTTAGTAGATTCAAAACCATTAGCTAGTAATCTAATTGGCCTCCTCCTAATCGACGAAATAGAAACCCACCTCCACCACTCCGTTATTCGCAAGCTCTGGAAGATCATCTTCGAGTACGCCATCAAGTGGAACATACAGGTAGTGGCTACTACGCATAGCCAAGATGCGATTAGACAGTTGTTCTACGAAGCTGCTGCTAACGAATCTTATCAAGAAAAGGTACAAGTACTGCGGCTACAAATCGGCCGTAGTGGCAAACATGAAGTGATTGAGTATCCGTATGAGAAACTAGAATTCATGATGGACACTAAGCTGGAAATAAGAGGACTCTAATGGCACAAACATTAATATTAGAGGGCAACGAAGGATATGTACTCTCCGAAATACTTAAACTCTCCGACGCTCAACATCCAACGGGTTACCTTAGTAATGAAGAGTACACTAAGTATTTTTTAAAATCGGTAAAAGGAGTCAGTAACGTTAGAAAAACACTGGCCCAACAAATAAATGATCCTACCATCACCAACGTAGGCATAATAGTAGACGCCAACAGTAAGGGCACAAAAGCCCGCTTCGACAGCATTAAATCTACCCTCACCCAGTACCTACCAACGGTGGAAAACTGGGACTATGTAGCCAGTTCGCCTGCCGGATGGGTGGCAGACGTAGCTCCAAGTTTCCGCGTCGGCCTATGGGTGATGCCCAATAATAAAGACGATGGCTACTTCGAGCACTTCCTCACGGAACTGATTGCCCCTGAAGACGAATCTTTCCTTGCAGCACAGGAGATGCTAACCTCCATCCAAAAGAGTAAAAACCAACGGTTTCCGGATTTACGCGCGCAAAAAGCATTATTGGCTTTGTTTCTGGCGATTCAGGAAGAGCCCGGAATGTCGGCCGTTACCGCACTACGCAAAGGATTACTACGACACAAACACCCTGCCGCCAGACTTTTTGTGGATTGGTATGAGAACACATTTACACTGGGTTGAGCACCTCCGGTGCGAGTGGTAGTTCTTTCAAGTCGCGCCAGAGGCGCTCAACCCAGTCTCAATCCCCTACGTC
The DNA here is from genome assembly GCA_937949535.1 of uncultured Lewinella sp. Taxonomy (GTDB): domain Bacteria; phylum Bacteroidota; class Bacteroidia; order Chitinophagales; family Saprospiraceae; genus Neolewinella. Next base: position 4,083 of record CALEDI010000153.1, read on the forward strand.
TCAAAAACTACGTTTGTAATATCTGCCTCAAAACCCCTAACTTTAGCACTCTCTTCCCCTTACTCCCTTATCCCCTTACTTATGGCGAACTTCTCCATCAACATGGTATGAGAATACGTTTACACTGGGTTGAGCACCTCCGGTGCGAGTGCTAGTTATTTCAAGTCGCGCCAGAGGCGCTCAACCCAGTCTAAATTCCCTACGCCTCAAAACCCCTAACTTTAGCACTCTCTTCCCCTTACCCCCTTCCTTTACTCCCTTACCCCCTTACTTATGGCCAACTTCTCCATCAACATAAACGGCAAAGTCCACGAGGTGGACGTCGATCCTAAAATGCCGCTCCTTTGGGCTATCCGAGACGAGCTGGGCTACGTCGGCACCAAGTTTGGCTGCGGCATCGGCCAGTGCGGAGCCTGCACGGTCCACGTAGACGGCGTAGCGATGCGCTCCTGCCAGATGACCGTCGAGACCATCGCCGAGCGAGAGCGCGCGATCACCACCATCGAAGGCTTATCCGAAAACGGAGAGCACCCCGTACAGCAAGCCTGGTTGGAGCACGACGTGCCGCAGTGCGGCTACTGCCAAGCAGGGCAGATCATGAGCGCAGCTTCGCTGCTCAACAACATCCCCAACCCAACGGATGAAGACATCAGTACGGGTATGGCGGGCAACATCTGCCGCTGCGGAACCTACACCCGCATCCACGCAGCAGTGAAAACCGCCGCTGCTAAGTTGAGCTAAACAGCTAACCGTTGGTCCGCATCCACAAAATTGGAATCACGGATTTTTAGCGGACGCAGCGGGTCAACACGGATGCGAAGAGACGACCAAATCCGCGTCGGTCCACAAAATCTGCTCTAGTCCGCGCTCCAAACCTCCCACGGCACCTGCGCCCCCGCCCCCTTTCTCCCCTTCCCCCTTTACTCCCTTACTTATGCAATCCACCCGAAGAAATTTCCTAAAGGTCTCCGCCGCTACCGGCGGCGGTTTCCTGCTTGGCTTCTCCATCCTCACCTCCTGCGAGCAAAAACCTGCCGTTGTCATGATGGCCCCCGAGCTGGTGATGCCCGAACAGTTTGTTGAGCTAAACGGCTTCATCAAGATCGCCGAAAACGGCATCGTGACCATCATGAGCCCCAACCCAGAGATCGGCCAAAATGTGAAAACCTCGATGCCGATGCTCATCGCCGAAGAACTTGACGTTGACTGGGGCAACGTCATCGTAGAACAAGGTAAACTAGACACTGAAAACTTCACCCGCCAGATCGCTGGCGGAAGCCAGAGCATCCGCCACGGCTGGGTGCCGCTCCGTACCACCGGCGCCACCGCTCGCGCCATGCTCCTCGCCGCTGCCGCCCAACAACTGGAGGTAGACGTTGCAGACCTTCGCACCGAAAAAGGCACAATCTATGGCCCCGGAGACAAGAAGATCAGCTACGGTGAAGTTGCCGAACTCGCTACTACAATGGACGTGCCGGAGGAGGTTGAACTGAAAGATCCGAAGGATTTCAAGATCATCGGCAAGAGCACCAAAAATGTAGACGCACGGAAAATTGCGACCGGAAAGCCGCTTTTTGGCATCGACGTGCAGCGCGAAGGGATGCTCCACGCCGGCATCATCCACCCGCCCGCTTTCGGTATGGAGCTGGCGTCTTTCAACGCCGATGCCGCCCGCGCCATGCCGGGCATCGTTGATGTAGTCGAGCTAGACTGCGCACCGGAAGGCAAAGAAATGCAATGGTCCGACGGTGGAACCGTCCGCCGGTCAATCGCCGTAGTCGGCAAGTCTACTTGGCAGGTGATGCAAGCCAAGAAAGCCGTACAGGCCGAATGGAAGCGCACCTCGCCCGCCGAGAGCTCCGACGGGCACCGCAGCAAGCTGGCCAGCCTGCTCGAAACCGGAAAAGTAGAGGTGGCCCGCCGCGACGGTAAGCCCGAAGCCGCCTTCAAAGAGGCTGCAAAGATCGTTGAAGCGACTTATTCTGCGCCCTTCCTGCCCCACAACACGATGGAGCCGATGAACTTCTTCGCCCACGTCACGAACGAGAAGGCGGAACTTCACGGCCCGGTCCAAACACCGGAGTTCCTAGAAAAATCCATCGCGACACTCTTCGACATGGACCCCGCCAACATCGACGTCGGGATGACCCGCATGGGAGGAGGCTTCGGCCGCCGCCTCTACGGAAGCTTTGCCGTGGAAGCCGCCATGATCTCCAAGGCCGTCGGTGCGCCCGTAAAGCTCACCTACACCCGCGAAGACGACATGACCCAGGGTACTTACCGCCCGGACTACCTCGTCACCTACCGCGCCGGTCTTGATGCCGACGGCCAACTCGTTGCCTTCCACGTTCGTGGGACGGGAACCAACGGCAGCCCAGTCTTCGCTAACCGCTTCCCAGCCGGGTCAGTGGAGAACTACTTGGCCGAGAACATCGGCATGGACTCCAACATCACCACGGGCGCGTGGCGCGCGCCGCGCTCCAACTTCATCGCCGGGGCCGAGCAGGCTTTCCTCGACGAAGTAGCCGAAGCAGCAGGCAAAGACCCCATCGCTTTCCGCCTCGAACTCTTCGACCGCGCCATCAACAACCCCGTAGGCGAAAAAAACGACTACGACGCCGAGCGCTACGCCGAAGTCATCAAACTGGCCCGAGACAAAGCCGGCTGGACAGGCACGAGCAACAACGACGGTACGCACCGAGGCTTCGCGGCTTACTATTGCCACAACTCCTACGTCGCGCAGGTACTGGACCTCACGATGGATACAGACAAACCGAAGGTTGGCCGCGTTTGCTGTGCGGTAGACTGCGGAATCGTGGTAAACCCCGAAGGCGCCATCAACCAGATCGAAGGCGGTATCGTGGATGGCATCGGCCACGCCCTTTACGGCCAGATCACGTTTACGGACGGTAAGCCCGATCAAGAAAACTTCAATACGTACCGCCTCATTCGCCATCCGGAAGCACCGACTTCTATCGACGTTCACTTCGTAGACAACGGCATCAAGCCTACCGGACTGGGCGAGCCATCCTTGCCGCCCGTCATCGGTGCACTGGCCAACGCGCTCAGCTCCGCGAAGGGCGAGCGGGTTTATGACCAGCCGTTTGTTGGGGGGTTGCGGGGGTAAATGGCTTGGGCCGAGGCCTTCTAGGCTGAGTTTCTTGCCGTTGCGAAGCAGCAGTTGCTTCGCAACGACAGGAACTCGCCTTGGAAAGGCTCGGCCGGGTCAGAGACCGTATGAAAAAACAATTCTACCATGCAGTTAGGCTATGCGCTGCACTGCGGCAGAGTTTTAGGTACTTGAGTGTGTTTATCCCTACTCCTTATCCACCTCCACCTTAACCGAGTCCAGTGCTTCCACCAGTGTATTGAGGCTTTTTTTCAAAAAGCCTCCGAGTTCTTCGCCTTCGGGCATTTCGTCGATGAAGCCGTTTACGGCGTCTTTCATCTCGTTTTTGGAGGGCATTTTTTGGCCGAGGTCATCTAGTACGGCTTCCACTTCGGCTTTGGAGGGCGCGTCTTCGGCGAAGTCATCGATGGCTTTGCTGATGGCGTCGGAGATTTCGTCGTCGGTGGGCCAATCTGCCAGGGTTTCGGCTAGTTCTCGGCGGGCTTCGGCTTGCTCGTCGGCGGGCATTTTATCGATTTGTTTTTCGGCCATCCGCCGAAACTCTTCTTTGGTGGGCAGTTTGTCTTGCATTTTCTCCGCGAAGTTTTTCATCGCTTCGCTGTCAACCAGTCCATCGGTGGTGCAGGAGAAGGTAAGGGTGAGTAATAGTAAGGGAAGAAGGGTGAGCAATAGTTTGCGCATGATGTGTGGTTGGGTTGATTTGCGGCATAGGTAGCGGCCTTGTGCCATTGCTCGCTAGTTTACCCGACGAAACAGGGGGGATTGTCGATTAATGGACGAGGTTGGTTGCTCGGCCTTCAGGCCGTGAAGGTTCCCCGACCTTCAGGTCGGAATAAATACGAGGCACTAATTTAAATATATTAGAGGATATGTTAGTTAGTTTTTCAAATTCACGCGCACACGATCTAAGGCACGCGCATACGTAGTTTGCCTTCTGGTCACTCTGAAGTTGTGCAATCCAGCAGCAATTTCGATAGCTTGATCAAATTTCTTGAGGTAG
>CALEDI010000154.1 GCA_937949535.1 uncultured Lewinella sp.
GGTAGTTACGACCAACTTTGCCTCAAAAACGCATTGCGTTTTCACAAGTCCCTCCCCCGTGGGGAGGGATTTAGGGAGGGGGTTTTGGCACTCAACGAACCTTCGTAAACTTATGTATATTCCGTAGGCCGGAGGCACTCAGCCAGTGCTATTTTTGGTTGCGTCTACGCAGCACTCGCCCTGGAAGGGCTAGACCGGAGTCAACTACCGCAACATCCGGATCCACCCCTCTCCCAACGGGTTGGCGAGCGCATCCTTCCAGAGCGTATTGCTCTTCCAGCGTTGGCGCTGCGGGCCAGCATCGGAGCCGGTAGATTCTGCTGCGAGGAAGTCTGCCTTGGAGGGCCAAGTGATTTGCTGCGTTTCGTCCAGTTTTTCGTTCAGTTCGGCAACTTGAGCTTTCAGTATTTCGTCGAATTTGGTTTTCACCTTCGTCATTTCGTTGTTGATTCGGGCGGCTTCCTTGGTTTGGCTCTCTGATGGTTGGCCAGGGAAGGTGCTGATGTCGAAGTAGAGGTTGCCCATTTCTTCCCGAAGGCGCTCGCCTTCATCCACGTAGAAATCTCCGCCGAGGAATACGAGATTGGCCTTGGTTCGGGCTATTTCTTTAGCAATAGACTTCGCCATCTCAGCGGTCCTTTTCTTTTTCGGCGTGAGGGCATTGGCTTGCTTTTCGATGCGGCTGTAGGTGTCGTAAATCCAGGCGAGGTCTTCGGTGTTGTTGTAGACCTGCATGAGGAGTTTGCGTTGGGCTTCGCGGTCTTCGACGCTGTATACATCGTCTTCCTCAACGGTCAGTTCTACCTCCGTTTCGAAGGTTTGTTTGCCTTTGATGAGCTTCACGTCGTACTTGCCAGCAGGTAAGTTGGGGCCGGAAAGGGCACCGAATAAAGCCATGCGGTTGTTGGTAGGCGCGGCTTTAGGTTTCTCGATGGAAGTAGGCAGGGTGACTACGTTTAGGCCCGCGCCTTTGCCGGCCGGGAGGGTGCGGAGCAGCTCGCCGTCCTTCCAGAGTTCGACGTACATTTTGCCAAACATGTGCCGGCGTTGATTGTAGTACATGATGCGGGCTGCGCGGGATTTGTTGCCGCCAACAAAGGTTCCGCTTCCGCTAAAGTCTCCCATACCGAGGCCCGTTCCGCTGCCCAAAAGAGCGGGCTTCACCTTGAGGAAGGTGAGTTTCTGGCTGGTCACTTCGGGGGTGAGTTGGCGCAGGGCTTCGAGGTCGTCTAGGATGATGATGCCCCGGCCGTGGGTCCCCATCACCAGATCGGCGTCTCGCTCTTGGATGACCATATCACGGATACCGACCTTAGGCAGGTTGTTCCGGAAAGCCGCCCAACTGCTGCCGCCATCGAGGCTGATGTAGAGGCCAAACTCCGTACCGAGGAACAGCAGGTTGGGGTTCTCTAGGTCTTGGCGAACGCTGAGGGCGTAGCCGCTCAGGTTGCCGTCGGTGATGTCTGCCCAAGTCTTGCCACCGTCGGTGGTTTTGTAGAGGTAGGTCTTCATGTCTCCCGTTCGGTGACCATCGAAAGTGACGAAGGCGGTATTGACGTCGTGGGGGCTGGGTTCAACAAAAGTAACCCACGTATTAGCGGGTAGGCCGGAGATGCTTTCATTGACTTTAGACCAGTTTTTGCCACCATCGCGGGTTACTTGCAGGTTGCCGTCGTCGGTACCTGCCCAAACGGTGTTTTGGTCCTTTGGGCTTTCGGCGATGACGTAGATAGTGGTGTGGTTTTCGGCGGTAGAGTTGTCGATGCTGAGGCCACCGCTGAGGTGTTGCTTTTGTTTTTCGGGGTCGTTGGTGGTCAGGTCGGGGCTGATGCGTTCCCAGGCGTCGCCATCGGAGGTAGAGCGGTAGAGGTACTGCGCGCCGAAGTAGAGTCGTTTGCCGTCTTGGCTGATGTGTAGCGGTGCGTTCCAGTTGAAGCGGAGGGCATCTTCTCCGGTGGTGGCGTAGGGCGGGATGGACTTTGCTTGGCCGGTGCGCTCGTCGTAGCGGACCAGTTTACCGCCTTGGTATTCGCTGAACACGATGTGTTCTTTGGTGGGGTGGCGGAAGCTGTAGAAGCCGTCTCCGCCGAAGGTCTTTTTCCAGTCGGAGTTCGTGATGCCGCCCGCGCTGGTAGAGGGCGCAAACCAAGAGCCGTTGTCTTGCAGGCCGCCGTATACGCGGTAAGGTTTTGCATTGTCTACGCTGACGTGGTAGAACTGGCTGACGGGCAGGTTCATCCACATTTTGAAGGTGTAGCCCCGGTCATAGCTTTCGTATACGCCGCCGTCGGTACCGACGAGGATGTGCTTTCCGTTGGCGGGGTCGATCCAGATGTCGTGAAAGTCGGAGTGGACGCGGCCATCGAGGATACGCCAAGTATCGCCTTTGTTTTCGCTGATGATGCCGTTGAGGCCGCACTTGGCTACGATGTCGGGGTTGTTGGGGTCAATCTCCAGAGCACTGAAGTAGAAGGGGCGGATGCCGGTGTTTTGGTTTTTACCGATCATTTTCCAACTTGCTCCGGCGTCTTCGCTTCGGTACATTCCTTTGGTTTCGTTGGTGCCGGTTTCTACGCTTGCGTAGAGGATGTTGCCGTCGCTGGGCGCTACTTCGATGCCGATGCGGCCGAGTTTTTCGTTGGGGAGGCCGTTGGTGAGTTGGTTCCAGGTTTTGCCGCCGTCGGTGGTTTTGTAGAGGCCGGATTTGCCGTGGAGGCCGGAGTCGAACGTCCAGGGCAGGCGGCGATGGCTCCACATGGCGGCGTAGAGTACGTCGGGGTTATTGGGGTCCATGGCGAGGTTAGCCGCGCCGGTGTCTTCATCGATGTAGAGGACTTTTTCCCAGCTTGTGCCGCCGTCGGTAGATTTAAAAACGCCGCGTTCTTCGTTGCCGTCCCAGAGATGGCCTAGTGCGGCGACGTAGAGGACGTCGGCGTTGTCGGGGTGGACGGCGATGTCGGCGATGCGCTCGGTGTCTTCGAGGCCGATGGCCTTCCAATCGGAGCCGTTGTTGGTGGATTTATAGATGCCCGTACCGACGCTGATGCTGTTGCGGGTCCAGGGTTCTCCGGTGCCGACGTAGACGACGTCGGTGTTGGAAGGCGCGATGGCGATGGCACCGATGCTCTGGGTGTGGTCGTCGAAAACGGGCTGTACTTGGCCGCCGGAGGAGGTGGTTCTCCAGACGCCGCCGCCGGCGGCGCCGACGAAGATAGTGGTGGCGTCTTTGGGGTTGACGGCCAGGCAACTGATGCGGCCGCTCATCACGGCGGGCCCGATCTGGCGCGCGCGCAGGTCTCCGAATAGCGCGGTGGTGGTCTTGAAGTCGGCCTGCGCGGAAAGTGTGGTGGCGAAGGCGAGGAAGAGAAGTGTAATGGTTTGTTTCATGGTTTGCGCTTATTTTTTCAGCCTCCAGCCTACAAAGGAGGAGAGGTTTGGGGGGAGCTTAAGAGTAGTAATAACGTGAGGTTGGGGTGCCGGACGCTCAAAGGATCGACTAAAATGCCGTCTACGCCAGGCATTTCAGTCGAACGCTTCGAGGTCCTGAAGCGTACTCAGGACCTCGAAGCGTTTATTTCTGCCTCTGACGAAGTCGAGGTA
>CALEDI010000155.1 GCA_937949535.1 uncultured Lewinella sp.
GATCGCGGGAGAATGGGCCCTTCATATTCGGGACAACCTTTCCAACGACAACGGCTCCGTTTCTAGCGCATTCGTTGACTTCGGCACCAACTCCGCTACGCCCTGCGTGCAGGAGGTGAAGATCAACCAAGGGGTTACGCCGGTTCGCAACTTAGCCGCCCTAAGCCTTCCACTGAACGCCTACCCCAACCCTATTGCAGACCGTTTCACCGTAGAGGTTACTTCGGCCTCCGCCGAAACGGGCCAACTGGAGGTCTACGCGCCTACCGGCGCGTTGCTGTTCCGGCAGACGGCCTACCTTCTGCCCGGTAAGGTTAGTTTCCAGCTTTCTTCGGCAGACTGGCCCATTGGCGTTTACGCGGTTCGGATTACGGGCGGGAACCAAGAGGGGTGGGTGAAGGTGGTTAAGGTTGCGGAGTAATTAACCCCAATTAACCTCCAGCCCACCAAGCATTACGTACTTTTGCGGCCACACCAACCAATCCAGACCAACCGTGTCCGCTCCTCGTCCCAATCAATTGTACGTCGTTATCAGCTTAGCCCTCGTGCTCTTCTTGCTCGGGCTGGTCGGTTTATGGACCTTTCAGGCGAGCTACCTCACCAAGCAATTGCAGGAAAACCTCGACATCATCGTTGAGTTAGAAGACGGCCACACCGAGATGCAACGGACAGCACTGATGACCGACATCGCTACCGCCACCTACCACAAACCCGGCAGCCAGCCCGAGTACATCAGCAAGCAAGCCGCGCTGGAAGCGATGGGCGATGACCTCCAGCGCGACCTCAACGACCTCGGCCTCAACAATCCGTTGCTAGACGTCGTGACTTTCAACGTCCCCGTCCCTTACCTACAAACGGACAGCTTGGCCAACATCGCCGCAGCAATACAAGCCAAGCCTGGCGTTGCGGCTGTGTTTTACCAAGAGAACTTCGTGGAGCGCATCGCCGCCAATGCGCGCCGCTTGGGCTACGTCCTGTTCGGTTTGGCGGGGCTTTTTGCGCTCATTGCGGGCTTGCTGATCCACAATACGGTGCGGCTTTCGCTCTACGCCAACCGCTTCACCATCAAGACCCAAGAGTTGGTTGGGGCTAGCTGGGGCTTCATCAGTAAGCCCTACCTATGGCGCGCCATTGGGCAGGGTATCCTTGCGGGCCTTATCGCCATCGGCGGTGTAGTTGGCCTACAGTTTTGGCTACAAACCGTCCTTCCCGAACTAAACTTATTTGCGGAGCCGCTGCCGCTGGTGTACCTCTACGGAGGAATCTTGCTGCTGGGCTTGGTGATCAACTTCGTCAGTCATTATGTCGTCGTTCGTCGTTACCTTCGCCTCCGCTTAGATGATTTATACTAGGTTGCAAGTTGCAGGTTGCAGGTTGCAGGTCATGTATGACTTGCAACCCGCAACTTGCGACTTGCAGCCTGCAACCTGAAAACAATGAGTAAGCAACGTAAGAAAAAAACAGACCGCCGCGACGCCCAACGCGAAGCAGCAGCCCGCCGTGAAAATGCGCCAAAAGCCGCGACACCCAGGCCAGCTACGCCACGCACCAGCACCCGCCCAGCAGCGGCGGTAAAACCTCAAGACGCTCGCGCCCTCACCTTCGGCCGCGACACCTACATCTGGATGGGCATCGGTTTCGCACTCGTAGTGCTCAGCCTCCTCCTCATGAGCGGCGGCCGAGGAGACGACCCTGCGGTGTTCGACGAAAGCGTCATCTACTCCTTCCGCAAGATCACCCTCGCTCCCATCGTGATGTTGGCAGGTTTAGGAACCGTCGTTTACGCAATTTTGAAAAAGTAGGCAGGTTGGGACAGGTTGCACGTCGCGCATGTAACACGGCAACTTGCAAGTTGCAACCTGAAACCTGCAACCTGCAACTTGCAACCTGCAACCTGCAACTTGCAACCTGTACTCTCCCCCCCATGATAGAACTACTAAAAGCCTTAGTCCTCGGCATCGTCCAGGGCTTAACCGAATTTTTGCCCGTTTCCAGTAGTGGCCACCTTGAGTTGGCCAAGTGGATCATGCAAGACGACAGCCTCGCGGCCGAGTCGATGCTGATGACGGTGACGCTGCACGCAGCGACCGCACTTGCTACGCTGGTCGTGTTCCGTAAAGACGTATTAGAGATCATTCAGGACCTCTTCAAATTCAAGTGGAACGATGGCACCAAGTTTGCCGCCCTAGTGGTGGTCAGTATGGTTCCGGCGGCCATCGTTGGGGTCTTGTTTGACGATATGCTGGAGGCTTTGTTCGATAAACAAGTCGTGCTGGTAGCTTGCATGCTCATCCTTACGGGCCTCTTGCTGTTCTTGGCCGACCGGGCGAAGAACACCAATAAAGACGTCGGTTTCAAAGACGCTGTCATCATCGGTTTGGCGCAGGCGGTGGCGATTCTGCCGGGCATCAGCCGGTCTGGAGCGACTATTTCTACTAGTGTTCTGCTGGGCATCGACCGCGAAAAGTCGGCCCGTTTCAGTTTCTTGATGGTGGTTCCGCTCATCCTCGGCAAGATGGCGAAGGACTTGCTAGACGGAGATTTCGGGGCCAGCACCGTCTCCATGCCCGAGCTGGGCATCGGCTTCGTCGCGGCCTTCTTTACGGGCATCGCGGCTTGCGTCTGGATGATCAAACTGGTCAAGAAAGCGGAATTGAAGTGGTTCGCTTACTACTGCTTTGCGGTCGCGGCGGTTGTGCTGGTTATTAAGGCCGTCGGGTAGATTTGGGCGACGGTGCGCAGGTGCAAAGAGAGGTTTCAAACATCGGGCCAAACGTTATCGTAACGTTAAGTCCTTTTTGTGGGAGGTAAGAATTTTCTGCTAGGCGCAATGAGTGGGCAAATCAAACCCATTCAGCTATGCGCTTTATTCTTTTCATCTTCCTCCTCACATCTTTCTCATTGTTTGCAGACGACTGCTACGAGCTACGAAACGTGACGGTCAACAACATCAAGGTTTCCTACTCCTCCAACAACGGAACCGAAATCCAGGGCAACTTCGTTGGCCTATCTCCCGCTACCTTCAAAGTAGTGTACCGAAACTTAACCGATAATGGCCGCTGGCAATCAGCGACCAACTCTACCTACGGGAGTGACGCCCGTTGGTACATCCAGGGTCTTCAGCCAGCAAAAGAGTACAAAGTCCGTATTTCTGCGCCCTACCACGACAGATGGTGTGAGGTGGCGATGCACCACATCTGGACCTACCTAAACACGACAGACTTCACGCTAAACGGCCATAGCTCCGGCACCGTATCGGTCTGCGGCGATGCCCCCATCACGGTCAACGCGGCAGCCTGCCAGTATGAAGACGCCTACGGCATCGCCATCTGGGAAATGAACCAAAGTAATCAGCGTGTCGGCAACGAACTTCTCCGCGAATTTCAGGGTACTGCCCCCAACGGCATTGATTTGCCCCGCTTCGCCAGCCAACATCAGTTCCCGTTGATTGGCGGAAAACGCTACGCCGTCAAAGTATTCACCAAGCCCAACTGGAAAGAGAAAGTTGTTGTGCTGAACATGACGGCCGCAAGCATCAGCATCAAACCGCTAGCAAGTGCCGTTCCGAATAAGCCGAAAGAATACAACCGCTGTGTTTTACGAGGTGCGCCAACACTAACCGTAGACACCCGTGCTTCTAGCTGCGACACCCGCTACAAAGTCACCATCGTTGAAATGAACAACGGGCAAGAAGTAGCCTCCACTCGGTTCGACAAGTGGATACAGCCCTTCACTTCCCTACCCGATCGGTTGGATGTTGCGGCCCTCTACAGAAGCCAGCCGGGGCTCGGCTTCCAAGCCGGAAAGCGGTATAAAGTCATCTTAGCCGTTGGGTTTCCTTGGGCCGCAGACCACTTCTACGTCAACTTCCTAACCCCAAGGCAGTGCACGGCATCAGGACCGGCCAATGCTAAGTCTACTGCTCGCCGAGCGTTCAAGTAGGGGGCTGTAAAATTTGAAATAAGCACCAACGAGGTTAACCTGCCCAGACGCCCGAAGGTCCCGAAGGAGGAGTGTGCTCGCTGCCGCTCGTGACCGTACCCCCATCTCCTCTCCGGCGGAGAGGGGAGCATGGCATCGCTGCGGCTTCGCCTTGCTAGTACAGTAAGTTTCGTTTAGAACGGAAATTGTACGAATATACTTCATAAGGGTACAGCTCTAACATGGCACACCTAACGCAATCTGCATCATGGGTGTGCCCAAAAATCACCTCTCCCGCTTCAACTCCGGCATCCGGAATTTCACCTCTACCCTACGGTTTTCTAGGCGGCCTTCTTCTGTCTCGTTACTGGCTTTGGGTACGGTTGCGCCGTAGCCTTTGACGGTGATGATGCCTGGAGGAAGGCCACATTTTTCCACCAAAAAAGCTTTCACCGATGCCGCACGGTTTTCTGAGAGTTGCTGGTTTGCCTCCGCAGAGCCTTGGTCGTCGGTGTGGCCCTCAATTTGTAGTTCGGCCCCCATCCGCACAGCAATTTTGGCGAGGCGGGTCAGCTCGGGGTACGCAAGCGCTGGCCGGTCAAAAGTGGCCGTTCCGTTTAGGAAAGTAGTGTTGACCAGTCGGAAATCACGGCGGATGTGATCAAAAGACGTGACCCTAAAAGTATCCCGGATGATCTCTCCCGGCTCCGCATCATCGAGGAAGTGCGTGGTGTCTTTTTCGGAGAAAAAGCCCGGCACTTCAATGAAAAGGCGCGCCACCCGTGTGTTGGCCTCTACGGTATAGGAATACGTACCGCCTTTGGAGATAGGCTGCGAGTGCGCCCCGAGGTCATAGTTGGCCGTAACCTCCACGAAGCCCTTGTTTACCTTATTGCCGTTCTCGTCGATCACGACGCCCGCCAGCCGCAACACATCCGGGAAGAACTCGCTCTCAAGTTGATAAGAAAAGAGGTTACGGTCTTCCTCGCAACGGTTGTAGCGGCTGAAATACGCCCTACCCTCATATTCGGAGAAATAGCTGATGCCCGCATCGTCAAAAACCGTATTGACCCGCAAGCCAAGGTTGACCGGCTCGCTGACCTCCGAGAAATCATTCGGATTGGTGAGTGAGACGCTGTACGCATCCGTATTCCCCAGCCCTTCGCGCTCGCGGTCGGAGTTGAAGAACAGCATACGGCCGTTGAGGGCCATCACGGGGCTGCGTTCCGAAAACAGCAAGGTGTTTACTTGGTCCCCCGCGTTTTGTGCCAGCAAAAACTTACCCTCTTCGTTCTTCCCGATGCTGATGATATCGGTTGATGGTTGCTTGTCTAACGATGTTGGTTGCGAATAAAAAGACATCATCATACGCTCCCCGTCGGGAGATTGCCAAGCGTCTCCACCAAATTGCTTGACCGATGGCAACACATCGGGGCGAACCCACTCGCTGCCCAGGCCGGTCCGTAGGGCCTAAAATATTTGGCCCTCAGACCGGAGCAGCATCGTGCGGCCATCCTCGCTCATTGAGAGCGGGACGACGTCGTTGCCGATGCTCAGCTTGTCTACCTTCACCGGCTTGCTCCAGCCCTTATCCGTAAGGCGAGATTTGTATACCGCCGCCGCTTTACTGATATGGTTGCGGCGAGTAAAGAAGACCTCCTTGCCTTCGCCGTAGGCGACGAGGCCGTACTCGTCGTTGTCTGGGGTATTCAGATGATGCAGCGCCGTTGCGGGCTGCTTACCGAATTTCTTGATCCTGTCTAGTAGCTTCTGGTAGTCTTCAAAATACTTCTGTTTGCTTATTTGGAAATACCACGACTCTGCGCACCGCTCAGCGTCCTCAAAAACGGGGCTAAAGGTTTTCAGGGCCAGCTCGGCCATGTCGTATTGTTCCTGTATGGTGAAGTAGTGCAGGGTAGAAAGTGCGAGGTCAAAAACCGTCCGATGGCCGGGGTATTCCGTTGCGAGGTCTTTGACGACGGTGATAAGTTCCAAAGAGTCAAATTCGGACGTACAATTAAAATGCTGTACTTGCAGGAGTAGCATTGTCCGGATGTCCAAGACACGTTTGAGTTCTCCTCCGGACAGTTCTTTTACCTGATCGGGCGCTTTCCTTGTAAGTAGGAGCACTTGATTACAGACTTCAACATCTAGAGCGGTATGCGGCGTGCTGTTATGAAAGCTGAGTATTGTGCTCAGGTCGTCGCTTTGCAGGGCCGTCTGCGCTTCGTCATACCAACAGTCATGGATGATTTTATCGGAGGGGAAGTCTTCTTTGTAGGTTGGCATTTCGGAGAAAGTCCGGAACTGCTGGAATATGTCCCAGCTTTCCGACTGGTAGGCCCAAAACTGGCTGTAGTTTGCGGGCAGCACCTGATCGGGGTATTGTTTCCGGATCGTCACTAAGTCGTGGTATGTGATGGGCTGCCAGCTCTTTGCTGCTAGAGCGACGGCGCTACGGCCTTGGGTGGTGTAGACTTCTTCCTGGGTGGGTAGTTTTGGTGGCAGGCCCTTCCATTCTACGAGATCTTTCTCTTTGCCAAAGACGACCCTTTGGGGGCTGATCCGTTTATTGACAACGACCTTGCGTACGGAATCCAACTCGCCTTCACGGAAGCAGGAGGCTTCGGTATCTAGCTGTTGTAGTTGCGGGATGGTTCCCTCCCGCATCATGTCTTGTTTCAGCCCTTCGGCGATTATTCTCCGTTGTTTGGCGACGTCTCCGCGCGATGCTTTGTGGCGTGCCAGTTTGATTTGCTGCTTGCGCGGCAGCTTATTGATGTCGTCTACAAGCGAGCAGAGCAGGTCGTTGACTTCGAGCTTTTTCTCGATGCTAGGCGCGAGGTTGAGGCTGGCTACGCTGTGGTAATAAACCGCGCCGGGGCCGTAAACTGGATGGTCTTTACTTTTTTCTAGTAGCGGTAAGGCTTCTTTGGCTTTGCCTTGGTCTAGCAGTTTCATTGCTTTCGGAAAGTTGCCGCAGGCAAACAACGTGGCCAATAGGAAAGTAGCCACCGCTAAGCGGCTCAGGGTCTTGTAATAAAAGGGCATAAGTGTGTATTGAGTATTAGTGTTTTTTGAACTGTTGGGCATTTGGGGCAAACCCCGATTTGCCTCAAAAGGCTTGTACTCCTGAAAACCATCGGGTGAGGCAATTACCTGTTACAATAATAATTATTTAGGCTTCTAATTTGCTACTCAAGCCCCTTTAGGTTATCAAGCGGTAGCAAAAACGGATGGAGCGGTTAAAAAACAACGTGAGGTTTGGATGTCGGGCGCTCAAAGGCCTCTGACGAAGTCGAGGTAGAAATAATCCTTTGAGCGTCCGGCGCTAATGGGCAAACCTCACGCCAATATAGCCTCTTGGATTGCGGTTGCATTAGCTATAATTCTTTAGCAGGGCGACGGCGCGCAGGTGCATGGAACGCTTCTGGAACACCATCCCTACCCAAAGGCAACTCATTGCTTCCTAAATAGCGTTATTTGCACCTGCGGCCGCGCCCAAATCTTCACATTCGGTAGC
>CALEDI010000156.1 GCA_937949535.1 uncultured Lewinella sp.
GCTGTTGTAGAGCTGGAGGCCAAAGTCGGCCACCACCTGCAACAGCATCCCGAGCCCCAGCAGGGCGAAGTATAGACCGTATTCGCCTTCGGGCAGTACGTTCTGCACCGTTCGCTCTATGGCGAAGAGGTAGATGCCCTTTACCGCTAGGTTGAGAGATACTTGCAGAACGGCGTTGCGGAAGAAGCTTTTAATCACGGTTGAGTACTGTAGTTCGCCAGTTGAAGTAACCATAAATAGCCATACCGATATTGATGATCATCATGAGTGCAAAGAGCACAGCGCCGTTGCTGAGGTAAATCCAGACGTAGACCGCGTCGATCACGACCCAATACAGCCAGTTTTCCAGCCGTCGCCAAACGAGGAGGAAAGTGGTCGCAATACTGAACGCTGTGGTCAGGGCATCCGGCAAGGTGGCAGCAGAGGTAAAGGAGGCACTTATGAGGAAATACATTGCTCCTCCAACCAGGAGACCAAACAACAAAGTATAGGCGTGCTCCCGCCCCGTCATGGAGCGGATACTAGGAACATCGGTCTGGGCGATCATGCCGTCGTCGAGCAAGTCTTCCCGCCCAAGACCTTGCTCGGCAAACCCTACATCGGACCCGCGTTCGCGCCGCCTCATCTTGCGTTGCCCAGACCAGCGCCAAATACCTACCCCCGCCATGGCGAGGTAAAAGAGTTGCAGAAACCCGTCGGAGATGAGCTGGTAAACGAAGAAAGATTGCCAGGCCCAAACGGCCGTGCTGATGGCCGCAAACAGCCAGCACCAGTTGTTGTCTCGCGCCGCCAACCAGACGTAGGCCAGCGAGGTGAGCAGGGCGAGCCAGTCTAGTGGCCCTGCGGCGAGTATTTGATTGTACAATTCAGCCATTGGGCCGCAAGTTACCGTCTTAAATTTTCTTATTACCTTTGGCCAACTGGGTATACGCAAGGCTTCTCGGCTGGCGTTTACTCCTTAGGAATCAGGCACGCAGATAGCAGCAGGTTCCGGTAGCGGCCTCCGGGCCAATCCAATAATCTAGCCCTCCTCCGGGAGTTCTACATATAAAATAGCTCTTTCAGGCGCGTAGCAAACGCCTTAAAACCAGTGATTTATCCTTGTTTTGTGCTTTTGGGGCGCGAACGCAGGATGCAAAGAAAGTTTTTAAAAGAGCAGTGTTTTTTGTTGCCTCACCCGAGTTTTGGTAGGGGGAGCAAAGAGCGGTTACCTACCGGTTCCGACGCCAAACGTTAGCGTCTTGACGCCTTGTTTTATGCAATAGTTTCAGGCAACAGGTAATGCGTTTTCACCAACTTATTCATCATCCGTCGGGTTTAGCACAGTTGCGGCAAATGGCCGCCAACGACCGCCTACCCCACGCCAATATCTTATTGGCTCCTCCGGGGGGTGGTGGCTTACCGGCTGCCTTGGCCGTCGCGAGCCTGTTGCTCTGCGAAAACCGACAAGGCGAAGCCAAAGACACCGCCTGCGGCAGCTGCCGCGCCTGCCGCAAAACGGAGAAATACGTCCACCCAGACCTCCACTTTGCCTTCCCTACCGTTGGCTCCAAGATGAACTCCGATCCCTTCCTGCCGCAGTGGCGGCAGGCCCTAGCCGAAGCCCCTTACCTAGAGGCCAACAACTGGCTACAACGCATCGGCGCAGAGAACAAACAAGGCAATATCACCCGCGATGCCTGCGCCAACATCATCCGGAAGCTCAACCTCAAAATCTTTGAGGGCAACTACAAAATCATGCTCATCTGGCTGCCCGAATACCTCGGCGTAGAGGGCAACCGGCTGCTGAAAATGATTGAAGAACCGCCCGAACGGACCATCTTCCTGCTCGTCTCCGAACGCCTAGAGCTCATCCTGAACACCATCCTCAGCCGCTGCCAACTCACTAAGCTCGGCCCGCCTACCGCCGCCGAGATGACCGAGGGCCTAAAGGCAAAAGGAATACCGCTGACCGCAGCGACCGCCGCCGCTAGGCTTGCCAACGGCAACTACAACCTAGCTGGCGCACTAGCCGACAACGAAGCCATGGACCACGGGCCCCGCTTCCTAACCTGGATGCGCGCCTGCTTCAAAGGCAGCGCCGCCGAACTGACCGCTTGGACGGAAGACTTCGCCAAAATCGGTCGCGAAAACCAAAAACACTTCTTGCGCTACGCCCTCCACTTCTGGCGAGAGTTCCTCTTGCTCAGCGTTACGGACAATGCCGACGGCAACGTCCGACTGCCCGAAAACGAACTGAAGAGCGCACGCAAAATGCTACCAATCATCAACCACGATCAACTAGCAGACATCACCAACATCATCAGCGAATGTACCGAATACGTTGAGCGCAACGCGAACCCAAAAATTCTCTTCCTCGACGCGGGCATCCGCATTCACCAAATACTCCGCCGACCGCAGCCACAAGCTCAGACGGCGTCATAGTTGAGCATTATGCCTTCAGCGATCAGCACCCAGGTGCTACGCTGAATGCTGAATGTTGAACGCTAAATACTACAAACCATGGCCTGCAAATCATGCGGAACAGGAACAAACGAAGACGGAACCCCAAAGGGCTGCGGCAGCAAAGGCTCTTGCGGAACCAGCTCTTGCAACAAACGTAGCGCTTACGACTGGCTGGCCGACCTCGGCATAGACGACCCCTACGCGAACAACATCGTAGAAGTTAGCTTCAAAGACGGAGCCTCGCAGGGCTTCTACTACGCTCCGGCCGACTTGGAGGTCTTCACCGGAGACAACGTCGCGGTAGAAGCCGACAACGGTTACAACATCGGCCGCATCACGCTGAGCGGAGAACTCGTCCGGTTGCAAATGAAAAAGAAACGGGTCTCGGAAGCCAAAGTCACCAGCTCCATCCTACGGCGCGCCAACCAACGAGACATGGAAAAGGCGGCAGAATGCCGCGAGCTAGAAAAATCTACCCTCGTGAAGGCGCGCGCAATTGCGCGCCAAAACCATGTAAAGATGAAGGTCTCCGACGTGGAATACCAAGGGGATGCGCGCAAAGCAACCATTTACTACACCGCCGATGATCGGGTAGACTTCCGTGAGCTTGTGCGGCAGTACAGCCACCAGTTCCGCGTCAAGATTGAAATGAGACAGATCGGCCCTCGGCAGGAAACTGCTCGCCTAGGCGGCATCGGTAGTTGTGGGCGTGAGCTGTGTTGCTCTACCTGGTTGAGCGATTTCAACGCCGTCAATACCGCTGCGGCGCGCTACCAAAACATCGCCATCAACCAGCAGAAGCTCTCCGGCCAGTGTGGCCGCCTGAAGTGTTGCCTCAACTACGAGCTAGATACCTACATGGAGGCACTCGAAGTCTTCCCCAAAAAGGCCGACAAGATCAAAACCGCCGCAGGCTTGGCCATCTTGATCAAGACCGACATCTTCAAGGGCATCATGTTCTACACCTACAAAGAGAACCGGGGCCAGCTCTACCCCATCCCCGTAGCGAAGGTACACGAACTCATTGCCGCCAACCGGGCCGGAAACTTGCCGGCCGATCTGCACAGCCACCAGCTAATCGTTGCGCCAAAAGAAGAGGTGTTTGAGTATGAAGACGTAACCGGAGCCATCGACCTGAAACCGATGGAGAAACGCAAGAAACGGCGCAAGAAAAAACCGGCCAGTGCGCAGCGCAAACGCTCCTCCAGTTCCCGAAGCAAATCCTCCGAAGGGGCGGCAAAAACCGGGGAAGGTAAAGCCAAGCCTACCAGCAACCCAACCGAACAAGGCGGAGAGAAGAAGGAAGGCTCTTCCCGCAATAAAAAACGGCGCAAGAGCCGCAACAGTAACCGCAATAAGCCAGGGGGCGCGGCCGCAGGTGCAAAGCCCGCTAGCGGAGCAAAGTCTGGCGGAGACGCCCCCTCGCCCAAACCTACAAGCCCCAAGCCTAACAACGACGGCGGGCAAACCGGCAACGCCAAACGCAAGCAACGTACGCCCCGGCGGAAGAAGACCGGGGGTGGGCCGCCTAAGGGGGAGTAGGCGCAAAACTATAATGTGTAGATAAAGCGTTATCTTAGCATAAATTCTAGAATTATATGATGCCAATAGTAGAAGTCGGTATTTTGGATAGAGTTTTTCATGCGCTGGCTAGGGCAGCTTCACCAGAAGAAATTCTTGCTCTTCATACCACTCCAGAAGAGAGCGATCGGTTGGAAGAACTATCTCAAAAAAACAAGGGAGGCAATCTTTCTACTCAAGAAATTGTAGAAATTCAGCAATATTTTTTGGCAGAGCGCTATGTGCGTCTGGCAAAGGCTCATGCTTTTCTAAAAATTAAAAACGAAGCTGCTTGAGTAAAACATACATCGCTGCTGAATTAAGAAGACGAGTAGCGCAACGCTCTAATAACTCCTGTGAATACTGCTTAATTCCGTTGATTTTCGGATTTGCGACCCCTTATCAAATTGATCACATTATCAGCGAGAAACAAGATGGTCCAACATCTTTTGAAAACTTAGCTTATTCTTGCCCTGCCTGTAACTTAAAAAAAGGAAGCGATGTAGCAGCCTACTTAATGGAAGAAGACATAGTCGTTCGCTTATACCATCCTCGGAAAGATCGCTGGGCCTCGCACTTTTCGCTAGAAGACGGTGTCTTACAATCTTTAACGCTCATCGGTGCAGCAACGATTAAATTGCTAAATCTAAATCACCCAGACTATTGTGAAGTTCGTAAGATATTGATGGATGGTGACATAGATTTGATTCCGTCTTGAGTTTTTGCCCACGCATTTCCCATCTTTGCACCTGCGTTCGCGCCAATAACCTTAAAGCTACTCAGGCGTTACCAAACCTGACCAATCACAACATTTTATGTCCTACGATCTAATAGTAATCGGTTCTGGCCCTGGTGGCTATGTTGCCGCCATCCGTGCCTCCCAACTTGGCCTAAAGACCGCCATTGTTGAACGCTACAACGACCGCCTCGGCGGCACCTGCCTCAACGTTGGCTGTATTCCGTCTAAGGCGCTGCTCGACAGCTCCGAGCATTACCACGCCGCCGCTCACAAATTTGAAGAACACGGCATCAAGCTCAAAAACCTCGGCATCGACATGCCGCAGATGATCAAGCGGAAGAACGACGTGGTAGACCAAACCGTGAAGGGCGTCCAATTCCTGATGAAGAAGAACAACATCGATGTCCACTACGGCCACGGTTCCTTCCTCAGCCCAACCGAACTCAAGGTTGCTGCCCCAGACGGCGGAGAAGACAAAACGATCACCGGTAAAAACTTCATCATCGCTACCGGCTCCAAGCCGATCACGCCAGCCATGATGAACTACGACAAAAACCGCGTCATCACCAGTACCGAAGCCCTCAACATTGATAAGGTACCGAAGAAGATGGTCATCGTTGGCGGCGGCGTCATCGGCCTCGAACTCGGCAGCGTTTATGCTCGCCTTGGCACCTCTGTGGAAGTCGTAGAGTTCCAAGACCGCATCATCCCGACGATGGACAAAGACTGCTCCAAGGAACTGATGCGTGCCATGAAAAAAACCGGCGTCAAATTCCACCTCAAGCATAAGGTGACCGACGTGAAGGGCCTCAAAACCAAATGTACCGTCACGGTTGAAAAGCGCGACGCCAAAGACGGCGATGAGCCAATGAAGATCGACGCAGACTACTGCCTCATCGCCATCGGCCGCCGGCCTTATACCGACAACCTCGGCCTAGACAAAGCCGGCGTTGCCGTTGATGACCGGGGCCGTATTGCCGTAGACGATCACCTAGCAACCAACGTACCCCACATCTACGCCATCGGAGACGTAGTGCGCGGCGCAATGCTGGCCCACAAAGCCGAAGAAGAAGGCGTATTCGTAGCCGAAACCATTGTTGGGGAAAAACCGCACGTAGACTACAACCTCATCCCCGGCGTAGTTTACACCTGGCCCGAAGTAGCAGCGGTAGGTAAAACGGAGCAAGAGCTCAAAGACGCTGGCGTGAAGTACAAAGCCGGAAAGTTCCCCTTCAAAGCCCTAGGCCGCGCTCGCGCAAGCATGGATATTGAAGGCATGGTGAAGGTCCTCGCCGACGCCGAGACCGACGAAATCCTAGGCGTACACATGGTTGGCCCCCGCACGGCAGACATGATCGCCGAAGCCGTAGCCCTGATGGAGTTCCGCGCTTCCGCCGAAGACGCCGCCCGCATGAGCCACGCCCACCCAACCTACACCGAAGCCTTTAAGGAAGCAGCCTTGGCCGCCACGGGAGATCGGGCCTTGCACGTATAGGGAAACTTGTTCGACTATTTGATTACCTTAGCATAAGCTATGGCACTGAAAAAGAAAAAAGACCCCATTGGCGACTTGCTCAACAAGTTGCCACCTTACCTGCGCAACCGCTACTTTTTGGCGTTGGTGGCCTTCACCTTTTTCATGGTGTTCATTGATCGCCACGACATCTCTACCCAGTTTCGTTTACACTCTACAGTAGAACGGCTGGAAGATGATCTCGACCGATTCGACGAAATGATCGAGAAGGCCGAAGCGGAAAAGCTAGATATGCAGACCAACCGCGAGACCTTCGCCCGCGAAGGCTACTACATGCAAAAAGACGATGAAGATGTTTTTATCATCGTTCGGGAAGATGAAGACTGATTTGTCTGCCTCGAAAAGCCACGCATAAGATGTTCTTGTGCGTGGTTTTTCATTTGCCAATAGCCCGTCCTTTCAATAACTTAGGGCTAACCTTTTGCGCCCCGTCTTTCAAGCCTTACCTTCGCGTCAAATTTCCGCATGTGTTTTTAAGAACGCCAAATCAATAACTATCCGATTTGCAGCTTGGCATCGTGGTGTCTCACCACGAAGTAGCCGCGTAGCGAGTCAGGACAGTTGTTTATTTGACATTCTTTGGGGCGCGGCCGCGGGATGCAGTGTTAGGTTTTTTAAGAGCCAAGTCTTTTCAAGGCCTTGCTTTTTGCCAAAACCTTCCTTTTCCCCATCCAACCAGAAAACTTAAAAATCTCAAGTCCAACATGGCAGTTCTAGTAAGAAAAGATTCAAACATCATCGTTCAAGGCATCACTGGTAAAGAAGGTGGTTTTCACGCTGGCCAGATGAAAGAATACGGTACCAACCTCGTTGGAGGTGTTACGCCCGGCAAGGGCGGCCAAGAAGCCGTTGGCGTGCCTGTATTCAATACCGTCGCTGAAGCCGTAGCCAAGGTTGGCGCTGATGTGACCGTCATTTTCGTGCCGCCGGCCTTCGCCGGAGACGCCATCATGGAGGCAGCCGCCGCTGGCATCAAGGTCATCATCTGCATCACCGAAGGCATCCCCGTACAAGACATGGTGAAGGTCCGGTCTTTCATTGATGACTACGACTGCACCCTCATCGGCCCCAACTGCCCCGGCGTAATGACGCCCGGCGAGGCAAAGTGTGGCATCATGCCCGGCTTCATCCACAACCCCGGCCGCATCGGCATCGTTTCCCGCTCCGGTACGCTTACCTACGAAGCCGTAGACCAGATCACTAAAGCAGGAATGGGCCAAAGCACCTGTATCGGAATCGGTGGAGACCCCATCATCGGTACTACCACCAAAGACGCTGTAAAGCTCCTCATGGAAGACCCCGACACCGACGCCATCGTGATGATCGGCGAAATTGGTGGAACGATGGAAGCCGACGCTGCGCGTTACATCAAAGAGCACGGTACCAAGCCCGTTGTTGGTTTCATCGCTGGCCAGACGGCTCCGAAGGGCCGTACTATGGGCCACGCCGGTGCCATCGTTGGCGGCCACGAAGACACCGCCGAAGCCAAAATGAAGATCATGGCCGAGTGTGGTATCCACGTAGTAAAAAGCCCTGCCGACATTGGTAAGACTATGGTTGCAGCACTCGGCAAGTAGTTTTTCCAACGAGTAGCTTCCCCTTCAAGGTTACGGCCTCCCGTACCTTCGTCTCCCCAAAACATATAGAATGGAACGCAGCGAACAAGAACTCGTCCGCAGAGATAACCTATCCAAAATTCGCGAATTGGGCATCGAGCCCTTCCCCGCCGCCACCTTTCCCGTTAGCCACCTAGCAAGCGAAATTAACGAAAAGGCGGAGTTTGACGAGGAGAAGATGTCGACCAACTACAAGAAGGTCACCGTCGCTGGCCGCTTGATGGCCCGCCGAATCATGGGTAAGGCTGCTTTCGCCAGCATCCAGGACAGCTCCGGTCGCATCCAAGTTTATGTTAGCCGAGACGACATCGCCCCTGGCGAAGACAAGGCCCTCTACAATACCCTGTTCAAGAAGCTGCTTGACCTCGGCGACTTCATCGGTGTAACCGGCCACGTGTTTAAGACCAGGACCGGAGAGACGAGCATCCACGTCAAGGAGTTCACCTTCTTGGGTAAGTCTCTGCGCCCACTACCCGTGGTGAAGACCGACGACGAGGGCAACGTCCACGATGCCTTCTCCGACCCTGAACTGCGTTACCGCCAGCGGTACGTAGACCTGATCGTGAACCCCGAAGTGAAGGAGATATTCCTGAAGCGTACCAAGCTCGTTACCGCCATCCGGACTTTCCTTGACGGCATGGGGATGATTGAGGTGGAGACCCCCATCCTGCAAGCCATTCACGGCGGCGCAGCGGCCCGACCCTTCGCTACGCACCACAATACGCTGGACATCCCGATGTACCTCCGTATTGCGAACGAGCTGTACCTCAAGCGCCTCATCGTAGGTGGCTTCGACGCCGTCTACGAGTTCAGCAAGAACTTCCGCAACGAAGGCATGGACCGGACCCACAACCCCGAGTTTACCGCCATCGAGTTCTACGTAGCCTACAAAGACTACAACTGGATGATGGACACCACGGAGCAAATGCTGGAGTACATCATCAAGACCGTAAACGGCGGCGACAACGCCATCGTGAAGGCGGGTGAGCACGACATCAATTTCGCCGGCCCTTACCGCCGCCTCACTATGGCCGACTCCATCAAGGAGTACACCGGCGAAGACATCAGCGGTGCCGACGAAGACGAACTGCGCGCCATCGCTAAGCGCCTCCACGTTGAATTGGACAAGACGATGGGCCGAGGTAAGATCATCGACGAAATCTTCGGCGACCACGTAGAGGCCAACCTCATACAGCCTACCTTCATCACCGACTACCCCGTTGAGATGTCTCCCCTAACCAAGAAGCACCGCAGCAAGCCGGGGCTCGTTGAGCGCTTCGAGTTGTTCGTAAACGGCAAGGAAATTGGCAACTGCTATTCCGAGCTCAACGACCCGATCGACCAGCGCGAACGCTTCGAGGAACAGGTCAAGCTCGCCGCCCGAGGCGACGACGAATCTATGCCGATGGACGAGGATTTCCTTCGCGCCCTCGAATACGGTATGCCACCAACGGCCGGTATCGGTTTCGGTATCGACCGCTTAGTGATGCTCGTTACGGGGCAAAAGTCGATCCAGGAAGTACTGTTCTTCCCGCAGATGAAGCCGGAAGCTTAGGTGTGCGGCATCTTCAGGCATGAACATTTCACCCCAGGCCGGAACGATAAACATGAGTCCTCCCGGAGTTTGAACCGCGTATCTCTAGCGTTTTCTCGTATGTCTCCGATATCAAACCGCTATACATCGACTAAAACCCCCTCCCTAAATCCCTCCCCACGGGGGAGGGACTTGTGAAAACGCTACGCGTTTTAGCGTAATGGCCACTTAACCAGCGTCAATGTGTAGCGGTTTGCTCCGATATAGCTGGCACAAAAAAGCGATCAGCGGGCAGCATTCAGTGCCGTTTTGCCTGAATGCTGTCCGCTGATCGCTAAAACTCTTGTCAAATCCTGCCCAAACGTGAGGTCCGGTGCTTATGGGCAAACCTCACGTTGCCAAACATGGTCATCTTGATCAAAAGTTAGGGATGACTCATATTTAAAACCGCTGCGCGTTTTGATGGTAGTCGTTGGGCTTAAATAGCCCAAGCCTTACCGCCCGTAAGCTCCTGTAAATCTCCGCAGGGGATGTACTCTCCGGGCACGGGGTCATAGGCCAACATGGTGGTGGCCACTTCTTCGGTTTGTACGTACATACCGATGATGGCAGACTTGAGGCTGAAGTAGGCCGACTTGGCTGTTGCTTCGTCGCTTTCTACCATCTCTTCCTGAGGCACGTCTTCTCCAGACATTGTCGTCTCCGGAGCATTGGTTTTGTAGGCCAAGTCTTGCTCTTGGAGGTAAGCGAGTGCTTTGTCTGCATCGAGCTTGTTGAACCCTTCGGGGTTGTCGGCATTCATTTTCTTCATGAGTGCCTGAAGCCCTTTGTGGGTTTTCTCCTGATCTTCCTTGCTGTACACGTCCCCAACGACCTTATCAATCATTTGCGGAACGCCTACTTCTACCGCACCGGGTGTGTCCGTTTTGGGCAACATGGTATCGGCCATTTTGACGATGTACTCGTATTCAGCTTCGCTGAAGAACCCGGGCTTGAAGCTCGGGGCCAACATTTCCGCGTCGGGCTTGCAGCCCGTAAGCAATACGGAAGCTAAAGGTGCGCTAATGGCAAAGCCTGTAGCATAAGCGGTGTAGCGTAGTATTTCTCTTCTGTTCATTTTATTCAGGTTGCAAGTTGCAGGTTGCAGGTTGCGTGGTGGGTTAAACCTGCAACTTGCAACCTGCAACCTGTATTATTTAGAGGTTCATTTTTTTAAGTTCCTTCACGGCGTGGTCTGCCGCGCGAGCGGTGAAGGCCATGTAGGTAAGTGAAGGGTTGACGCAGGCTGCGGAGGCCATGAAGGCTCCGTCGGTCATATAAACATTGGGCGCGTTCCAGAGGCGGTTGTGCTTGTCTACTACCGAGTTTTTCTTGCTGGAGCCCATGCGTGCCATGCCCATTTCGTGAATGCCGAGGCCGGGGAAGCTGTGGCGGTCGTAGGTGTTCACGTCTTTGAAGCCAGCGGCTTCTAGCATTTCGGCCGCGTCGGTCATCATTTGCTTCTTCTGGGCGTATTCGTTTTCGCCCCATTTGGCGTTGAAGCTCATGGTGGGGATGCCGTCTTTGTCGAGTACGTCGCGATTGATCGTCATGCGGTTGTTGGTATCGGGCAGGGCTTCGCCGAAGGCCGTCATGCCAACCTGCCACGGGCCGGGCTGGATCATTACGTCCTTCATTTCGGGGCCGACCTTTACGCTCATTTCCCGAACGGCGCGCATCCAGTTGGTACGGCTACCGCCGCCCTGGTAACCCCAGCCGCGCACGAAGTCTTTGCTCTTGCTCTTGCGGTCTCCGAGGTTTTGGTAGCGGGGGATATAGAAACCATTGGGCTTACGCCCCTTGAAGTATTTGTCTCCGTAGCCATCGAGCTTACCGGAAGCACCGACGCGGAAGTGGTGGTCCATGATGTTGCCACCGAGTTCGCCGCTGCTGTCTAGCGTCATTTCCTCTTCGTGCTCGGTGTTCATGACGATGAAGCTGGAGGGGATGGCAGAAGCACACAGGAAGATGACCTTTGCGTAGTACTCTTCGTCTTGTCCGGTTTCTGTATTTCGGACGCGGACTCCCTTGGCTTTTCCGGCTTCCTTGTCCATGATTAGGCTGTAGACGGAGCGGTTGTTGAGTATCTCTACGTTTCCGGTAGCTTGGGCTACGGGCAAGGTAGAGGATAGGCTACTGAAGTAGCCACCAAAAGGACAACCCCGAATACAGCGGTTGCGGTATTGGCAAGCACCTCGGGTGCCTTTATGAATGTTCTCATCATAAGCGGTGAGGTGGGCTACACGGCCGGGGGTGACTACGCGGCCACCAAGGTTTCTGGCTACGCCTTTTTTGAAGTGGTCTTCGGCGCAGTTCAGGGGCATCTGGGGTAGGAACTTACCGTCGGGGAGTTGGGACAGCCCGAGGAGTTCTCCGCTGATGCCCGCAAAGGTTTCTACATAGTCGTACCAAGAAGAAATTTCGTCGTAGTTGATGGGCCAGGGCGTTCCGTAGCCGTCGCGAGCGTTGGCTTCAAAATCCAACTGGCTCCAGCGGTAGCTGTGGCGGCCCCACATGATGGAGCGGCCACCGGTGTGGTAGCCACGTATCCAATCGAAGCGCGCCTTCTCGTCGTTGTAGGGGTGTTCGCTGTCTTTCACGAACCAGTTTACGTGGCCCTCCCGTACGGTGTAGCCCGTACGGTTTTGCTTGGGGTAGTGCTCATCGATGACCTTCTGGGGTATTTGGCCGTTGGGGTAGTCGAAGTCCCAGCTGTCTAGGTTGGCGGTAGGGTAGTCGCCGTGTTTTACCGAGCGTCCTTTTTCGAGGACGAGGGTTTTAAGACCTTTCGTGGCTAGTTCCATTGCGGCCCAACCACCACTGATTCCGGTACCGACAACTATGGCGTCGTAGGTGACTTCGTTGTCTCCCTGAGAATTAAATTTCATACTTTTCGAGGGTTGATCTAAAAATACATAAAAGAGTTCGCGTACTTGCGCGAGGGCAATGCGGTCGCCAAAATACGAATAAAGTCGGGTCACGGGTGTTTGAGTAATGATTTTATACGGAATTTGCGGCAAGTCGGAAAACTTTAACTAGCCCTGCACCTGCGGCCGCGCCTACAATTTATGACCCTCCGCAAACGCTACCAATCCAACCAAACCCGTACCTTACCCGTAATTAGATAAAACGAACCTCATTATGTCTGCCAATAGAACCATCCCCCTTGTAGACCTGTCTGATTTTGAGACCGGTGACGAGGCTACTCGGAAAGACTTCATCAAACAGCTCGGTACCGCTTTTCACGACATTGGCTTCGTGGGGGTAACCGGCCACGGCATTCCGAAATCCCTTATCGACGATTTTTTCGTTGCGGCCAAGAAGTTCTTCGCTCTGCCAACCGACGTTAAGCGCAAGCAAGAAATACCCGGAGCCGCCGGCCAGCGCGGCTACACCGCCTTCGGAAAAGAGAAGGCGAAGCAAAGCAAGGTCGCCGACCTGAAGGAGTTCTTCCAGATCGGCCAAGAAACGGACGCGATGACGGACGACGAGCGCAACCCGCGCGTAGCCGAAGTGCCCGAATTCATGGACCTCGGCATGGAACTCTACCGCCAGTTTGAGCAAAAAGGCAACAGCCTCCTGCGCGCCATCGCGCTCGGCCTCGGCCTCCCAGAAGGCTACTTCGGGGCATACACCAAAGACGGGGTTTCCATCCTCCGTGCCATCCATTACCCACCCATCACGAGCGAGCCCGCCAGCGCCATCCGCGCCGAACAGCACGAAGACATCAACCTCATCACCCTGCTGGTAGGCGCCAGCGCAGGCGGCCTACAACTACAAAACGCCGACGGCGAGTGGCAAGAAATTGTGCCGGAGAACGACGAGATCGTGATCAATGTAGGCGATATGCTCCAACGCCTCACCAACAATCACCTCAAGTCTACCACCCACCGCGTAGTAAATCCGCCCCGCTCAGAGTGGCACAAGCCCCGCCTCAGCATCCCTTTCTTCCTCCACCCTCGCCCAGAAATGAGCCTGAACGTGTTAGACAGTTGCGTCTCCGACGCCAACCCCCAACACTACCCGCCCACTACCGCCGGAGAATACCTGGACGAACGGCTGCGGCAGATTGGCCTTAAGAAGTAAAGGGGGAAGGGAGTAAAGGGAAGAAGGGAGTAAAGGAAAGAACCGGTTTTACCCTTTACTCCTTACTCCTTTAACCCTTTTCTCCTCTAAAGACGTTATTTTTGTCTTACCCACTATTCAATATCATACCGATCCGGCTAAATACAACTGCTAGGTATCGGACCAAAATAAAGAGCAATGTTTAACGCTACTTTCCTTTTTAACTTTCTCGGTCCTGAAATGATCGTCATCTTTTTTGCCATTCTCCTTCTTTTCGGCGGCAAAAAAATCCCTGAACTGATGAAAGGCATCGGCAAAGGCATCCGTGAGTTCAACACCGCCAAGGGTACCTTAGAGAAAGAACTCAAAGACGGCATGAAGGAGGAAGAAGACCGCGAGCAGCGCGAGAAAGATGCCCGCGAACTGCGCGCCCTGCGCGAGAAAGAGGCCCAGCGCCAACGCGAAGAACAGTTCATCACCCGTGATGATAAATAGCTTTCAGCGTTCAGCACTCAGCATTTAAGCTGCCTCGCGTGGTAGCGCTGGTTTCTTCCTGAAACATGAGTCATCCCTAATTTTTGATTAAGATGACCATGTTTGGTAGTATTTGACAAGATTTTAGCGGTCAGCGGACAGCATTCAGGCAAGACGGCTCTGAATGCTGTCCGCTGATCGCTTTTTTATGCCAGCTAGATCGGAGACATAGGAGAAAACGCTAGAGATACGGTTCAAACTCCGGGATGATTTATCTTTCAGGAAGAAACCAGCTCCGTTGCAAAGTGCCACAGCACGCCTGCGGGGTCTATGAGGTGAATTTCGCGCAGACCCCAAGGGTAATCGGTTGGCTTTTTCCAGCGGATGCCGGGGTAACGGTTCATGAGGTCAAGGGCTTGGAGTTCCTGCCAGCAAAGCTCTAGGTCGGGGACCATGAGGAAGAGCATCGTGTTTTCGGCCCATGCTTTTACGTAGGCATCTTGGAGGTAGAAAAGGGAATCTCCGAGTTCGAGTAGTACCATATCATCTGAGGCCCAGCGCTCTTTTGCCCCGAGGTCTTTGTAAAAGGCGCGGGAAATGGCGAAGTCCTTAGCAGGGATGAAAGGCCGGAGGTTGGAAGTATTAGCTAGAGCAGTCATGAAGAAGGAAGGGGATTGTAGGAACAGGAAGCGCAAGTTAAGGATGCAAAGACCGTTTTTGAAATAGGCCTCCTTCATGAGCAACCTGTTTGTCAAGTAGTATTGAGGTTTGGTGGAAAGCGCCTTGTTCGTAAAACCCATACACTGCACCTGCGTTCGCGCCACAAAACCTCTACAAAAAGCATCTTATCTTTGCCCACCCTAAAAAAGGACCAAATATGAAAATTGCCGTTGTAGGTACCGGCTATGTCGGTCTCGTAACCGGAACTTGTTTTGCTGAAACCGGCAACGACGTAATCTGCGTTGACATCGACGCCGCCAAGGTGGAAAAGATGCGCAACGGGGAAGTCCCCATCTACGAACCCGACCTCGATGTGCTCTTTGAGCGCAACCAGCGCCAAGGCCGATTGAAATTCACGACCGACCTAAAGTCTGCCGTAGACCACGCCGAAGTCATCTTCTTGGCCCTTCCCACTCCTCCCGGAGCCGATGGCTCCGCCGATCTGCGTTTCATCCTTGGCGTAGCCAAGGAGCTGAGCGGAATGATCAGCCACTACAGCGTAGTGGTAGACAAAAGTACCGTGCCCGTCGGTACCGCCGAGCGCGTCCACGCCGCCCTAGCTGAAAACCTAGACGAAAGCCTGTTCGACGTGGTCTCCAACCCCGAGTTCTTGCGCGAAGGCGTTGCGGTAGACGACTTCCTAAAGCCAGACCGCGTAGTGATCGGTACCAACAGCAAAAAAGCCGAAGAGGTGATGCGTCGCCTCTACGAGCCCTTCGTTCGCTCCGGCAACCCGATCATTTTTATGGACATCCGCTCCGCTGAAATGACCAAGTATGCCGCCAATTCTTACCTAGCTACCCGCATTAGTTTCATGAACGAGATCGCCAACCTTTGTGAGAAAGTGGGCGCGGACGTAGATGCAGTGCGGAGGGGCATGGGCAGTGACTCTCGTATTGGTAAGCGTTTCCTTTTCCCAGGCGTCGGTTATGGCGGAAGCTGTTTCCCCAAAGACGTGCAGGCCCTAGCCCGCACCGCCGGACAAAACGAATACGACTTCCAGATCCTCAACGCCGTAATGGCCGTCAACGACCGCCAACGTCTCCGCATCGCAGACAAGATCGAAGCCTACTACGGCGATGACCTGAAGGGCAAAACCATCGCCCTCTGGGGCTTGGCCTTTAAACCGAATACGGACGACATCCGCGAAGCTCCGGCATTGTATACCATTGATCGCCTACTGGCAGCCGGAGCCAATATCCGCGCCTACGACCCCGAAGCGATGCCCAACGTGAAGGCCATCTACGGAGACAAAGTCCACTTCTGCGCAGACCCGTACGACGCGCTTGGTGGGGCAGATGCGCTCGCCATTGTAACCGAATGGTCGGTGTTCCGCACCCCAGACTTTGGCCGGATGCAGGAAGCCCTGAACCACAACGTCATCTTCGATGGTCGTAACCTCTATGACCTTCGTCGGATGGTTGAGGCGGGGTTCTACTACGACTCTATTGGTCGAGATACCGTCGGTTAGTACTTAGTTATAAAGGTTGCCAACCTGCAACCTGCAACCTGCAACCTGCAACCTGCAACCTGCCATGAAAATAGCCATCATCGGAACTGCCTACCCCTACCGAGGGGGGCTCGCTGCCTTCAACGAACGGCTAGCAACCGAATTGGCCAAGGAGCACGAGGTGAAGATTTTTACCTTCACGCTCCAGTATCCCGGTTTTCTGTTTCCGGGCAAGTCTCAATACACCGATGGGCCTGCGCCGGAAGGCTTACGCATTGTCCGGAGCATCAACTCCGTCAATCCGTTGAGCTGGTATTCGGCGGGGAAGCAGATCAAGAAGGAAGGTTTTGACTTGGCAGTTATTGGTTTTTGGTTGCCGTTTATGGGGCCAGCGCTTGGTACGGTGGGGCGGCTGGTTGACTGTCCGGTGGTGTCGGTTGTCCACAACATCATCCCGCATGAACCACGGCCGGGAGATGTGGCCTTCGCCCGCTACTACTGCGGAGCCTCCGATGGGTTTATTTCTTTGACCGACTCGGTAGCGGAAGACCTAAAGCGTTTCATCGGAGACAAGCCCTCTGTTGTTTCCCCTCACCCTGTCTACGACCACTTCGGGGAGAGAACAGACCGGGAAACCGCGCTGGCTAAACTCGGACTGCCCGCAGATAAAGACTACCTACTTTTTTTCGGCCTCATCCGAGATTATAAAGGCCTTGACCTCCTGCTGGAAGCCTTCGGCGACGAACGCTTCCAAGACCGTAGCCTGCACCTGCTCGTAGCCGGAGAGTTTTATACCGACCGCGCCCCCTACGACGCAATCATCGCAAAACACCAATTGGCCGACCGCGTCACGATCATCGCCGAGTTCATCCCAGACGATGAGGTGGCTGATTACTTCAACGCTGCCGATTTACTGGTACAACCTTACAAAACAGCCACGCAAAGCGGCGTGACCCAGATTGCCTACCACTTTGAAAAACCGATGATCGTGACCGACGTTGGCGGTCTGGCGGAGATGTGCCCCAACGAGCGGGTTGGTTACGTAGTCCAGCCCAAGCCGTCCGTTATCGCGGATGCCATCATCCGGTACTTCGACGCGACGGACCGAGCGGCGATGCAAGAAATGATCAGAGAGGAGAAGCAGCGGTATGATTGGGGGATTATGGCTAAGGCGGTGCTGGGCTTGGTTTAGGATCGTCGATTGGGCGGTTTTGGTACGGTCATGCGTACGCTCAACATTAGTTTCGCTGTACTTCGTGCTCCGGAATACGGGTGCCTTCATTTCAGCCTTGCCGCTCAACAATAATTGCATCCTGCGGCCGCGCATAAAATTTGATTTGTTTAAGAAGGCTTTAATCAGTATATTACAAGCATTATTTATTCATATCACCAAATAAACCTAGAGCTTATGATGAACGAGGAAGTTCGGACAATCATGTCCACACGAGTTACCACCGTCACGCCAGACCAGCACGTTGCCGACGTGCTCTCGCTGATGGAACGAAAACGCCTACAGCAACTGCCCGTAGTAGACGGCACCGGCAAGCTGGTAGGCCTGATTACCAGCTACGACCTCTGGCAAAACTGCCGGAACAACCCGAATTGCGCCGAGGACATCGTAAGCAAAGTCATGACCGAAGCCGTTGTGAAGTTGGCACCGAAAGACAAAGTCGGCACCGCCGCCGAGCTCTTCATGGACCGCCGCTTCAAGACCCTGCCCGTCGTCAACCTAGACGGCAAGCTTAAAGGCGTCGTTACGGCCTTCGACGTGATCAAGTATTCCTTCAAAAAGGAATACCCGGAACCAATTCTTTACGCAGACCGCATTATGGCATAATTCTACACTCCTGATTTTTACATTGTTGGTATCACTTGGCTTTGGCACTCCGCCCACTTCCCGAACCAGCTCGCAGAGCAACCAAAGACTCAACAGGCCAACGGCGAGTACGGGCAGTTTTGCCGCCCAGATCGTTCCGCCAAGAATGAACTGGCTGATGCCCGCAACCCAGCCAATTACAGGCGGGCCTTCCATGTATCCCCACATGGGATGGTGGCCTTCAGCAAGGTAGAGGTATTCGTCTCGGTGCAAGCCGTAGCCGTTCAGGATGGCCGTTAGGTGCAAAATAGCTTTAACAACAAGTAGGCCGATCAGGCCTTCCCGGAATAGGGCGGGCTTAGAAGAATGGGAGTGCATATGGAGGGTGTTGACAACCAATACACGAAAACTAGGCCCTATTTATTACAGCACCTCTGAACAACTTTGGACTTACTTAATCGCAAGCTCCCCGCCGGTATGGATCATTTTCCCGATTTGTTCCTGAAAATCCTTGCGCTTATTCTTAAACGGGAAAGGCTCGTTGGGCACAGGTACACCAAGGAACGCACACAGCGGTTCCCAGCCATCACTGATCTTGAACTCAAGCATATTTTGGGCGGGGACGCGGGTGCGAAGCTCGTTTTGAAAAGCGAGGTAGCGGGCAATCGTTGCCTCCTTGTCCAGAAATTCTCCGGCGTAGTGCTGCTGAAGGAGGTATTCCTCTACCAGTTCAAGCCCTCCGGCAATGCTTTTCAGTTTTGGATTCGTTTCACCCCGCAAGAGTAGCGCATTCTTGGCTTCCTGCGTGTGGGGTACTACGTCGTAAACCGTCCGCAGTACGCTCTCATACCAATCTTCTGGGTCGCGGAGAGTAAGGATGAACTTTAGCCCTGGGTACTGTTCGGCCAACTCAGCGTACAGCAAGCAGCCGGGGAAATCGGTACTGCTCTGGTAGCCGGCAAAAAGGTCGTCGAAGTCGGTTTTACCTGTCTCGAACAGCTCGATCCATTGATTCCTTTTTACGGGGTTACCAAACAGCTCCTGCATGTGCGCGCAGTTACCGAAACCGAGGGCTTGAAGGGCGACCTTCAAGGAAGATGTTCCGGTGCGGGGAACACCCACACCTAATACTTTTAATGACATGGTTATTGGGCTTTAAAGGTTGGGCAACAGCGCATACCGCTCGCCTCGGAAAAGGATATCAAACTGGCCCCAGCTCTTCTCCCCTGTACCGAGGGCGTCTTTGAAGTAGATATCTGCTTCGAAGACGACTTCGTTGTTGGGGTAGGTTATTTCTATCATTTTTCCATGCCCGGGCTTACCGCTTGCGCGGACGTTGCCGGAGGTTACGAGGCGGTTACCATTGGGGAGTGCGTCTACATCGCTAGTGATGGGGGAGTACATATCTAGGCCACGTTCTTTGCCGTATTGCCATACTTGGGTGATGGTCCGGTTGGCTTCGTCAATTTCATACTCTACTGCGCGGGAGTAAGAGGGTTTGGCGTCGAAATTTCTGCGCAGCCCGTTGTCAAACAACAGTAAGTTCTCATTGGGCAAGATGTTGAGCGCATGCTGGCCGGTGGGCCAGTCGAAGTCATCAGCGGAAACCCTTCCTTGCTGAACTTCGCCGGGGTAAAGCTCACCCGCTGGGTTCGTGGCGGCCAGCAGGTAATCGGTCGTATTTAGCCCTTGGCCGTCGAAGCCTGCTTGGCCCCAAGCAACGTGGGGTGCGAGAATCCAACGGAGGTTTTCGTCTGGCCCAATCTTCACTACGCCTTGGTTACGACCGGATACGAGCATGGAGTTGTCTGGTATACTGGCGGCGATGGAGTTGACGTGGAACCAGTCGGTAGCGGGGTCCATGCCGTAGTCTGCTGGGAATATCTGGCGATCTACCTTGAGGTATTTACGCATGTCCCATTCTTTGGCGGTGCGGTTGGTGAGCCGGTCCCAGATCACGGCGTGATCAAAACGGGTAGGTACTTTTCGGCCTTCACTCACTACGTAGGTATCCTTCTTTGATCCGCCCATGAGGAGCATCCCGTTGGGCAGCTCGATGAGCTCGTGATTGCCGGCGTTGCCCCACATCTGCTCTTCTTTTATCGTTTTGCCTATGTCGTCTACCTCAAGGAGTTTCACCCAATTGAGGTAGAGCCAGTTGCCGTTTTTGAGCCGGTAAGTGGTGTAGGTTATTTGCCCCTGCTCGCTCATGTCCATGAACCAACGGATCACGCCCTGATCGTCGAACATCACCGTGTAAGGCAAGAATTTGCCGTTGTTGGCAAGCAGCAAGTCAACGAGGTGAAAGCCCTCCTCCATTTTATCGGCCTGGAGGGTAGTAACGTCAATAGTCGGGAAGCCCGTAGGTAAGGCTTCTGTTTTTACCTTGGTGATTCCTTGGTATTCCTCACCGTCCTTGGTTGTGAGTATTATTTCAAGTTCGTTCTCTTGGTCGGGGTAGAGGCCGAGTACCGGTACTTCCTGAAAGTTGAGGTAGTCTGTAAACTCCCGAACAACGGGTGACTCGCCGGGCACAGTGATGGAAACCCGGCAGGGTTTCTCCGTACGGATATGAAGGACGGCACCCAGCGGAACACGACCATGTGGGTTCAGGGCGGCTTGTATGGGGCTCTTTAGCACATCTTCTAGGCCAGTAATGCCCAGAGTACAACTGGTAAAAAAAGTGAAGGTACAAGCGAGTACCATTAGGGCAACTGGGCGTAAGGACATGCCGACTATCGGTTTGGTTAGGGTTTGCCTGTAAGTTAGCCCTAGCACTTTCCTCATCTGTTAAAAACGACAGGCGACTCCTTAATCTTACTGACTTATGACGCTTGTAGTAGATTAGCCTTTAACCTTCCATAATCACCCCCGCATCAATCAGCGCGCTGCGCGCGCTCACCCGGTTGAGGTCGTTGAGGTTGAGCACCCTAATGGTGCCGAGGCCAATTTCGGTACGTGCAACGATTAAGCCCGAAGGGCGAAACTGGAAGTGCTGGTGCCAGGCATCCTTACGAGGATTGTAGAGGCGAATCAGGGCTTCTCGGAACTCATGCCAAGCGGCAATGCTGCTGCCTTTGCTCAAGTTGCACAACCTACAGGCCAATGCGAGGTTGCTAAAAACGGTCTCTCCGCCTTGTTTTTCGCTGATGATGTGGTCTATGTGGTAGCTGGCAAAGGAAACGGCTTCGGGTACGCAGCAGTACTCGCAACAATGGTTGGCGGCTTCCTTTATTTGTCGGCGAAGGATTACGGGGATGTAGGTCTTGCTCACGCCTTCATCAAGCGACGGTAAGCGCGGGCTTTGGCCATGCGAACCATGTGTTCGGCTACGCGGTAGTGCTCCAGCTCAATCTTTTCCTCAAAAGAGAGAAGGCCCGCCTCGTTTTTCGCAGACAGCTCTTCTAACCGAGACTCTTCCGCCTCGTTGGTACGCAGTTGCATCACGGCTTCCGGGCTAGGAAAATCCGAGAGAACATCAATAACCCGACTTAACAATTGGCTTTGCTTGGCCATAACAGAAGGCTTTGTGAGGTAAATATAACGGTTTTGAGGCGGATGGAAGTTCATTGAAGGTGGGAAAATTGTTTTCATGGCATCCCTTAGATGTGGCTGATAGTGGAAACGGTGCTAGCCACTGGCAACTCATTAAGCCACTAAACCGTTATCTTTATCCCTAAGACATTATCAACTTCCTAACTTCTCCATCATGGACGCCATCCAGAAAAAAGAACTACTACATCTTCGGATCGAACAGGCCAATGAGCAAATGCTTGATGTGCTAGCAGAGATGGCCGAAACCTTGTTTAAGGCTTGGCAGCCGGAAGTTATCCAAAACGAAAGTGGATTGACGGACTCCGAGTTTGTTGCCGCTTATGAAGTGAACTTAAAACCAATGACCGTAGACGAGTTAGTTTCTAGAGCAAAAGCTTCTGAGGAAGACTTTGCCGCTGGTCGTGTTTACAGTATTGAACAGGTTAAAGCTGAGTTGCAGTTATGAAAGTGATTTTTTCCTTTAACGCACTCCGCCGACTTCGGCAAATACGCGACTACTTCCGAAGAAGTGGTAATGCAGCAAAAGGCACCCGAACGGCTAACGAAATAGTCAACCGAGCAGAAGAACTAGCCGACAATCCGGAGCTTGGCCCTGAAGAAGAGAACCTGGTTGAACTGGGCTTGGGTCACCGATCATTGCTGGTTGGTAAAATGTACAAGATCGTTTATCGCATCTTCAAAAAAGAGATCAGGGTTACCGATGTTTTCGATGTACGTCAAGACCCAGACAAAATGAAGCCATAACCTCCGCCTGAAAAACTGAATGAAGAGTTGAGGTGGTATGAATTTCGCCTAATCACGTTCGTAGCCACCGAGCACCTTTTGTGGAGGTCCCAGTTGTCGGTCCGGTCCGGTTTGGTCTAGCCCAAGAGAGCGCCCTCTGTTAACCTTCCTTGCTACCCGCTGGGCGAGGGGACATTGCACCTGCGTCCTCGCCCATCTTTATTTCCCAAAATAGACCGAATAACTAACCGAAGGCAAAATAGGTAAACTCCTTACCTCTCTTTCCTCCGTATCTGCGCCGGTAAAGGAGTCGGTAAAATCATAGGCATAATAGGCGTTGGCTCGGTTGTAGATATTGTAGACCCCAAGCCGCAAAGACCGCCGGTGTTTTTTCTGCCACCGCCACTCTAGCCCAAGGTCTAGGCGGTGGTAAGCGGGCAACCGAAAGCCGTTGAGGTCGGAGAGTTGCTCTAAATTGGAAGTGGGGAAGTTGTCTAGCGGGTCAAACGACGTATCCGCTTCCAGTAACGTGATTGGGCGGCCGCTGGTGAGCTCCCAGTGTGCGTTTAAGCGTAGTTTTTTGATCAGGCGGCGCGTTAGGTTCAGTATGATCTTGTGCGGGCGGTCAAACGAAAAAGGAAAGACCTCACCAGCGTTCAAGCCGGAGAAAACACGAAAACTACGCCCGAAGAAATAGCCGCCGCTAAGGGTTTGCAACTCCCCTTGGTACGCAAATTTCAGGCTCGCGCCGTAGCTGAACCCTCGCCCAGACACTACGTCTTCTTCCCAGAACTCAGCGGAGCTTTCTTCCAAGCCCGGCCAGCTACGTTCCTCAGCATACCGTAACAAACGGCGCATACTTTTGTAGTAGGCGTTGACGTCCACACGCCACTTTGGCCGGGGAGACCACCCTGCCGCGAAGCTAGCCTGCCAACTGTCTTGCGGCGCAAAGCCGTCTGTAGCCGGTACCCAAAGATCGGTCGGGAGGTTGGCCCCGGAGTTGGTCAGTAAGTGCAGGGGCTGCACCATGCGCCCAAGCGTTAGCCGCGCCCACCTGCGCTGTGCTCCTTGCCAACTAAGGCCCAAACGCGGCTGGGGCAAAAAGCGGGTAATTTCTTCATAGCGGTAAGCCGTAAACCGCAAGCCTGCGGTTAGCTGCCAGTTGGTGTTCAGTTTGAGTTGGTCTTCTAGGTAAACACCTCCTTCCCTTGAGGTGAAGCCCGGCAGCACAAACAGCTCCTCGGCCTCCGTAATGAAGGTTTCCTTACGGATGGTATCGAGGGTGACTTCGTCCATAATTGCCCCCGGCACGAAACGGCGGGCGAGCGCAAAAGCCCCAAAGCGCCAATGATGATCGTTGCGGTAGTAGTCAAAATCTACCTTCAGGTTTAGGTCACGAATTACAGACGCAAACCGGCCATAAAAAAAGGTAGTTATGGTATCGTTGGTGGTCGCCTCTTCGGTATCAAGTAGGTTCTCGCTGGAGTAGCCGTACTTGCCGTAGGTGAGGGTGGTATTCGCAAACAGCCGGTCGTTGAAGAGGTGGTTCCAGCGCAGGGTTCCGCTGGTGTTTCCCCACCCAAGGTCTTGGATGAATTCTTGTACGATGTCAATTTCCTCCCCGTCTTCTTCTTGGTTGAAGAAGGCTAAGTTTTCGTTGCTGT
Organism: uncultured Lewinella sp.; assembly: GCA_937949535.1. Classification (GTDB taxonomy): domain Bacteria; phylum Bacteroidota; class Bacteroidia; order Chitinophagales; family Saprospiraceae; genus Neolewinella. The sequence goes on from CALEDI010000156.1 coordinate 23,935, forward strand.
AGGCATCACCTCCTCGGTAGCCGCTCAGGTAGATTTTGTCTTTGCGCGTAAAGGCGTGGTGCCATTTCAGGTTCAGGTCGTAGAAGTCATAGTTGGCCTTTCCGTCTTCGCCGTTTTGGTTTTTGCGCCGCCGGCTTGCGCCTTTGAGGAGCGGGTCGAGGTGGGTCCGCCGTGCGGCCAGCAGGAGCGCGCCTTTGTGCTTGAAGGTTGGCACCTCTACGTTCAGTTTGGTAGCGATAGCGCTAAACGCCACCCCAGCGGTGGCGCGTTCCGTATTCCCCTCGCGGCTACGGACATCCAGTACGGCCCCCAAGCGGCCGCCGAAGCGGGCCGGGAAACCGTCTTGGTAAAAAGCCGCCGAACGCACGATGGACGGGTTGATCACAGAAAAAAGCCCAAAAGCATGGCTGGGCTGAAAGATGGGGACGTCGTCTAGCAACACCAAGTTCTGGTCCGCTCCGCCGCCCCGCACAAACAGGCCGCCCAAGCCGTCGGCTCCGCGCTGGCTGTCTGTCGTTTGGTGCAGCAGGTCGAAAATGCGGCTCTCCCCACCTAGGCCGCCGTGTTGGCGAAGCTGTAGGCCCGAAATGCGGAGGCCAGTATTTGCCTCACGCTCACCAACAGCATCGTCGTTTTTGGAGTAGGCCAGAACGACGACTTCGGGCAAGTCGCCCGCAGGGCGCAAACGCACCCTTTCGGTAGCGGCCCTAGGCCGCAGGGCAGTCTCATAGCCCAAGTAACTGAACCGTACCAAGCTGTCTGAAGCGGGTACTTCTAGGCTAAAGAAGCCGTAGTTGTTCGTGGTGGTTCCTCGTTGGCTGCGGGGCGCGTAAACATTGCCACCAATTAGCCGCTCTCCGCTGGTCGCATCTTCGAGGAAGCCACTAATCACAACGGGTGGACGCTGAAGGGTAAGCAAGGTTGCGCTGGCCTTGAAAGTGATCGGGGTGCCAGCCAGTATCAGCCCGAGTACCTCACCGGCGGGGCGGCCCTGAGCATCTATGGTTATCCGCTCTCGGAACGCCGGCAAACTGGCGTTGAACGCCAAACCAACACCCACTTGTTCGCTAAGCGCGAAGAGCAAACTAGCACGACTTTCTTCGTCGGTAGAAAGCGCAACTGGCTGCGCCAACCAAGCCTGACCGCTAAGCGGAACACCAAACCCCAGTAGGCCAATAAGCAGAATGAACTGACGGGTGCGGCAACTAAAACTACTCACAATTCCCATCATCCAATTGGTATTCGCCGTCGGCCTCGATCCAAGTCACTCCGATGGTCTGCTGCATAGCCGCCAGGATTTCCGGCAGCTTCGCAGCGGGGAACCGGCCGCTGAACCGGCAACTGAGGGGCTGGGTGCTACCGAAGGTAAGGGTTACGTTGAAGAAACTTTCGAGTTCCCGAGCAACTTCCGCCAGCGGCTGATCGTCAAAAAACAGGGTGTTGTTGCGCCACGCGCCAGCGTTGGGTTGGTGGTTCAGCTCGGCTACTTGGCCCGTGGCGGGGTCCCAACTTCCGGCTTTTCCTTGGGGCAAAATCAGGACTTTATTGCCTGCGTTCAGGGCTACTTTTCCGGTGCTCACGTTCACGGCCACCAACGAATCTGGCTGTGCCCTGACCAAAAAACTGGTGCCGAGCACTTCTACCTCTGCTCCGGCGGGCAAGGCAATGCGGAAGGGGGATTCGGGGTTTTCGGCTACGTCGAAAAAAGCTTCTCCGGAGAGTGCTACGCGGCGGTCTTTGCCCGCAAACTGCTCCGGATATTCTAGCCGGCTGTTCTCCCGGAGCCACACCTTGGTGCCGTCTGCGAGCACCACTTCTTTGGGGGCGTCGCCTATTTTTGTTTCCAAGCTCGCCATTGGGCCAGCCGACTGAAAACTGGGGTACAAGAACCACCCCGCCGCAAGCAACAGCAATAAAGATGCAGCGACGGCTAACCAAGAATTGCGGCTTGAGCGGGCGGCAGGGAGCTTGCGCACGGTGGCTGTTTCGGCTTTTTCGTGGGCGCGGACGCGGGTGCGAAGATTGTTGAAGGCGGCGGCGGTATCCACGGCCAGCTCCGGCGCGTAGCGCTGGCTAAGCTCCCAGCTTTTACGGACCTGCCGCTCCAGATCCGGATTGCCCAGATCGGCCTGCCGCCACTGGGCCAACTGCCGTTGCCCGTCTTCCAAGAGCGTACCCTGAAGGTCTTGATGAATTAAGCTGATGTAGAAATCTTGGTCCATATTTTAAGTTGTTCTCGTACTCGCTTTTGCCACCAAACTCGACAGGCGAATCCTTTTTTGGCGCTGCTTTGAAGGAGGAATTTGGTTATTAGAATCAGTAGTTGTCTTTTGGTAAGATTGACGCTAATTCTGCAACAAAAAAGTTCGCCTGTCGAGTTTGGAGAAAACCTAACCCCTAAACCCAAGTCGATAAAAACAGCCCTACCCCCCAAGCCAATCACTGGTTAAATAAAACAAACAGCAACCAAGTTGGGAGATGGTTGGCTAAAGACGCACGAAGAAACTTCAACGCCCGGGTCATCTGGTTTTCTACTGTTTTTACCGATATGCCGAGTTTGGCCGCAATCTCCTTATTGCTAAGGTCATGAAACCGGCTCAGGGCAAATACGGCGCGGCAGCGCTCCGGCAATTGGTCAACGGCTAGGTTGATTTGCCGTTGGAGGTCACTGACCTCCAGCAGCTCGTCTGCCCCGTTTTGGGAGGCTGCCCGCAGGGGCAGCTGCTCATCCGAGGTCGTCTCGCGGCGCTTCGCGCGCCGGATCTCGTCAATGCAACGGTTCACGATGGCCTTCCGGAGGTAGGCCTTCAAGCTGCCCGTTACGTTCAGCGTAGCCCGCTTGGTCCAGAGGCTAAAGAACAGGTCTTGCACCAAGTCTTGGGCCTTGTCTTCATCAGCAATGAGCTTGTAGGCCGTTACGGTTAGGTAACGGTAAAAACGATGGAAGATGCGCTCCAAGTCTTCTTCCTTGCCGTTGCGCAGGCCCGTTAACCAGGCTTGCTCTTCAGTGTTCGATGAAGATGATTCTATGCTGTTTGCAGACATGGTTGGCAAGGTAGGAAATCTTTCTGGCCTCTGGTTCCTAACACCCGCTAACAAAGTAATCCACCAAAAAACAAGCTTTTCCACGCCGTTTCCACACCACTTTCCACCGCTGCGGTGGAGAAAACGTAGCCGCCCCTAAGCGTCTGCTTTCGTACATTTGTGTTTGAAATATGGCTAAGGACAAACAACAAGACCGCCGCGCAAGCGGCACCTCAAACAGCTGGAGCAACCGCGCTCGCCTCCAAGAGGCGAACCTGCCCGAGTACAGCAAACTACCACCCCAAGCACCAGACTTGGAAGAAGCCGTACTCAGCGCCATCCTCATCGAGAAAGAAGCCATGACGAAGGTACTCGATATTCTGGAGGCCGACTCTTTCTACAAACCCGCCCACCAAGCCATCTACCGCAGCATGCGCCGCCTTTTTGAGCGCAGTCAACCGATTGACCTATTGATGGTCGTGGAAGACCTGCGCAAAGCCGGCGACCTAGAACTCATAGGCGGCGCGTCTTACCTCGCCCAACTAACCAGTAAGGTGACCAGCTCGGCGAACATCGAGTACCACGCCCGGATCGTGACCGAGAAGTTCATCCAGCGCGAACTCATCCGGACCAGTACCGAAATCATCAAAGACGCCTACGAAGACAGTACCGATGTACTAGACCTGCTAGACAAGGCCGGCAACTACGTCTTCGAGATCACCGAACGAAACATGGGCAAGCAGGTGGCCGATATGGGCACCCTCGCCAACCAACTCCTAGAGCAGCTCACCATGCTGCGCGACAAAGAAGACGGCCTGACCGGCGTACCCACCGGATTTACCGAACTGGACCGCCTCACCTCCGGCTT
>CALEDI010000157.1 GCA_937949535.1 uncultured Lewinella sp.
ACAGCCTGAAGTCCCCTCGTTGGGTAGCGTTACCAGCTCGTTCTCTACCGCTGCGGTGAAGTCCCTTCCGGCGTAGCGGAAGGTTCCGCCAACACAGATCGAGGTATCCACACTGCCCATTGGTTGTGGGAAAAACATCAAATTCACCGTCACCGTACTGTCGCAACCGCTCGCGGAGGGTGTCGGGACGATCACATCTCCCGTAGTACGGTTAGCATCAAAGATCTCGCCAAAGTAATTGACCGTGCTGCCCGTACAAACCGTCGTGTCTAGGGCGCTGAACGCAGGTGCAAAGAAGGTTAAATTCACCGTCACCGTACTGTCGCAACCGCTGGCGGAAGGTGTCGGGACGATCACGTCGCCCGTAGTACGGTTAGCATCGAAGATCTCGCCAAAGTAATTGACCGTGCTGCCCGTACAAACCGTCGTATCTAGGACGCTGAACGCAGGTGCAAAGAAGGTTAGGTTCACCGTCACCGTACTGTCGCAACCGCTGGCGGAGGGCGTCGGGACGATCACATCTCCCGTCGTCCGGTTGGCATCAAAAACCTCGCCGAAGTAGTTGACGGTGCTGCCCGTACAAACCGTCGTGTCTAGGGCGCTGAACGCAGGTGCAAAGAAGGTTAGGTTCACCGTCACCGTACTGTCGCAACCGCTGGCGGAGGGTGTCGGGACGATCACGTCGCCCGTAGTACGGTTAGCATCAAAGATCTCGCCGAAGTAATTGACCGTGCTGCCCGTACAAACCGTCGTGTCTAGGACGCTGAACGCAGGTGCAAAGAAGGTTAGGTTCACCGTTACCGTACTGTCGCAACCACTGGCGGAGGGTGTCGGGACGATCACATCGCCCGTAGTACGGTTAGCATCGAAGGTCTCGCCGAAGTAGTTGACGGAGTTGCCAATACAGGTAGTTGTGTCCAGTGTACTGAACACTGAAGACAAGAAGCTCAGGCTCACCATTACCGTACTGTCGCAGCCGTTGGCTGCGGGCGTAGGGACGATCACGTTGCCCGTAGTCCGGTTAGCATCGAAGACTTCGCCGAAGTAATTGATGGAGCCGCCGATGCAAGTCGTCGTATCTAGCGTACCGAGGGCGTGGGGGAAGACGTTAACCACCAGTTCGGTTTCTATGTTTATTGTACAACCATTTCCATCCACAACGTCTAACAGGGTAAAAGTAAAATCTCTCAGGTCGGGCGTGCCAAAGTCAATCGGGCAGATTTCAAAAGACTGGTTTCCTGAAGATGGCGCATTGATGGTGTAGATCCCGAAGTTACTTCCGTTTCGTTCTGCTCTTGCTCTGATCAAGAAAGGAGGAGTTCCGGTTAGTGTATAGGTCAGGTCGGTACAATCGTCATCGCAGACGTTTGAAAGCGCTGGGTTTGCAAAGTTTGGGAAGTCTGTAAAAGCGTTGATGGTAACGTCGGCTCGGGCTTCGCATCCGAGGGCATCGGTAGTTGTAACGGCGTACACCCCAGGGGCGAGGTCGGTAATTGTTTGAGAGGTAGCGTTTGTGCTCCACAGGTAGTCTACGACTCCGTTGGCATCGGTTGGGTTGGCGGTTGCTTCGCCCGTGGGGCTGTCACAATCTGGTTGGGTTTGGGAGATGGTTACAGCGATGTTGCAACCGCCTTGGCTAACAATAGCGGAACAGTTGGCAACGCAGCCGTTGGCGTCGGTGATGTTGAGTTCGTAGGTACCGGGTGTGAGGTTCGTGAAGGTAGTATCCGTCCCTGCCGTCACGAAGCGGTTTCCTAGGTCGCCACCCAACTGTACAACTCCCCCTGCACCTGCGTCCCCGCCCAAGCTGCCTAAAGTAATGCTGCCATCTGTAGCTCCTGCCGATGTTTCGCCGGTAGAAGAACAAGCGAGCATCAGTGGTTCGGGTTGCGCAACAATGATGGTGTCTCGGTCGCTACAGCCGTTAGCATCGGTTACGAGTACGTGGTAGCTACCTGCTACCAGCCCAGCAGCCTGGTTCATATCCGGCAACGAATCAACAGACCAATCGTAGTTCAAACTACCAACGCTGCCCGAGACCGCTGCCATAATTGCTGCCGTACTATCGCCGTTGCACAAGATTTCGTTGACGAGGCTGAGGCTCACCTCCAAAGGCGCGGGGTCCGTCAGGGTAAAGGTTTGTGGGGCTACGGAGCAGCCCGTTTGGTCGGTAACGGTAACGGTGTAGGAGCCTGCCGCTAGGCCCGCCAGCATCGTCATGCCGTCAAAAGCATCGTCGGCCCAGTCGATCACGAGGCCCGGAGCGGCGTTGTTGATGGTTAGGGCGATGGTTCCATCTGCGGAGCCGACGCAAGACGGGGCTTCGGTCATCCCCGTAAAACTGAGCGCACAGGTTGGGGCTACAACGGAAAACGCGCAAACACCCGAACACCCAGCACTATTGAATACACCCAGGTCGTAATCTCCCGGCGGCAAGTTACCAACGGATAGTGTGGCGTTTGAGGTTATAAAGCTGGTGTCTTTGGGGCCAGTGATGGTCACGCTCCAAGACGGCACACCGTCAAAGTTTAGGGCAACGCTTCCGTTTCCTCCGGCGACAATCGGATTGGTTACCGTACAACTTGGGGCCAAGGAACAGTTGGGTTCGGAAACTATTGCTGTACACTCCGTACTACAACCACTGGCGTCGGTAACGGTAAGGACATAGGTTCCTGCGGCAAGGTCAGTTAGTGTATCTCGTATTGCAATTGGTCGGGATGCGCCGTCGGGCAAAGCGTTCCCGTCGGGGTCCGAGGCGGTATAAGCTAGGCTAAACGGCCCGCTACCGCCGGTAACGCGGTAGCCGATTTTGCCGTCGTCAAGTGTGGGCAGTGTTTCGTCTACCGCACCACAGTCAAAGAATAGTTCCGGTGGTGCCGTCAGGGTCAAGGCGGAGTTTAGGCTGCACCCCCTCGAATCCGTGATGACGAAGGAGTAAGTACCAGGCCCAAGATCGGTAAGGATCGAGTTTCCGCTTCCGTTCACGCCCGGCCCCGTCCAGACGATACTGGGTAAGAAAAGGCCATCGTAGAGGATATCGATCAGGCCATCGTCGGTGCCGCCGCACTGCGGGGATTGTAGGTCGAGCACCGCGAAATTGAGGTCTGAGCAATCAGGCGGATCAATGGTGAGGGACTCTGCAGATCGGCAGGCTGGGCGGTCTGCTTCTAAGAGTACAAATTCGTACTCGCCGGGCTCTAGGTCAGCGGCAGGCACGGTAAATCCTTCGTTTCCGAAGGGGCCGAAGGTAGGGCTCTCGGGGGAGCTACTGGTAGGCCCAACGTAGAACATATTGTAGTTCGGGATGCCCCCCGTAATAGCGATGACGGCGCTGCCGTCTATATCAAGGCTGACGGTAAAAGCGATTTCGCAGAGAGGGTCTTCAACAACTATGGTACACATCTCTACACAGCCGCTCTCGTCGTCGGTAATGGTGAAGATGTAGCTACCTGGGCTCAAGCTGGTTATAATGTTTGAGCCATCAACGGCGCTGGATAGGAAACCGGAGCTTTGGCCAGACCACGCTATAGAATAATCGCCCGATCCGCTGGTGATGACGATGTCTGCCATACCATCGGAGCCACCAGCGGTAGTAGGTGGAGTTGGAGGGTTGGTACAGTCTATGGTAAGGGCGGGCAAGGCGACCACACTACCACTCCAACGAGAGGTACAACCGTAGAAATCTGCTACCTCAACGGTGTAATTCCCCGCTTCAAGCCCGGTTATGGTCTGGCGAGAACTGGTAAAACCGTTGGGGCCAGACCAAGAGATGGTTGCTCCGGAGCCGTCGTTTTCGACACAGTAAAAGTTTGCGGACTGAAAGCTGGAAAGAGTGATGGAACCATCGTTACCACACCCGATGTTTTGTACTTCTGCGTTGAACTGAGCTGTGCCTTCGGGTGGGCAAGAAGGTTGGAATTCAAATATACACTCGGTGAAGCAACCGATGATATTGCCGTCGGCGTCCCGATCTGGTAAGCGGTCTCCGTTGTCGTCTAGCACATCCCATACTTGGACGGTCCAAGTACCGGGCGCAAGGCATTGGTTAGTAGAGGCGCCGCCAATACTTAGCGTTCCCGAATAAGAGATTCCGTCTGCTTGGTTGGCGTCGTACACCGTCAGGCTGGAATTTCCTTGTACGATCTGGAAGGTATCCGAACCGTTGTAGATACGGTTGTAATAAAAGTTGTTTGAGTTGGTGGCCGTCCAGGTCATGAAGGCTCCGTTTGCGGGGCTATTGTCTCCGGTCTCAGAAAGTTCTCCCTCACAACTTACTATTTCAATTGGGTTCAGGGCGGGGTCACAAACCATCTTCGTGGTTGAAGGCCAGAAAGGTTCGTTGTGGATGGCTTGCAGCTCGAAGGTGGGCTTGCCCTCCGTTTGAGCAACGAGGATAAAAGAACAGAACAGGGAAAGGGTGAAAAGTAAAGCTTTCATTCGGTAAGGTTCCGTAACAACCGGACGATGAAATGCGCTTCTTCAAAAACCAAGTATGGTGCTTCATCCGCCAATAACGGATGGAGTACCACGTCGGAGAATGATTTCATCAGTTCGTTCGTAAACGAGCCAAAGGCTGATGATCATTGTGGAGAAGGCTCTCCTGTTGTCCGGGTTTGTCGGTTTGGGGGGGAAATAGCAGGGATTGGTGTAAAGATAGGGAATGGTTTTTTTAGGAACGCTTTTCTTACTGCCCGGGGTAGGTGATGAAGCTTACCCTGATGCCGGTTTCGGGCAGGGGGAAGTGGTGTCTTTTTTGTTTAGTGGGATAAGGCGCGGCCGCAGGTGCAGGGGAAGGTTTCGGCACTCAACTGGCCTTCGTAAACTTATGTATATTCCGTAGGCCTCTGGCACGCTTGCTCGGTGTCGGAGACCGTACCGAAGACGCTTAGGGATACCGTGGCAATATCGAAATTCGCCCTACAGCCCGTAATTTAGCCACCAGTCAAGTCCCCTTCATTTCCTCTCTGCCTCATGCGCCTATCCTCCAAGTCTCGTTTCAACATTTTCATCTTCCTGATCTTTGCGCTCCTGACCACCTACGCGGGCTGCGGCGGACGAGATTTGCTGGGCGATACGAAGTCTTTTCTGGCCCGCATATTTGGGCCCGCAACGCCGCGCGAAGTCTACCGAAAAACGATGCTGAAAGAAGGCTGGGCCACCGACCTCGAAATTGAAGTATGGGACAAAGCCTACGAGGTTGCCAAAACCACGCCCCTCACGGTAAAACTACCCCACCGTGAAGTGCTGAGACTCGACGATGCGCTAGTGAACGCCGCCCAATCCTTCCGCTTGCACCTGCCTGCGGGCCGCCTCCTCAAAATCAGCGCAGTAGGCGGCGGCCAGCTCTTCGGCGAGCTCTTCCGCTTCAAAAGCGGAACCCCCAATACACGCCCAGCCAACTACTTCCCCGCCGAAGGAGCCCCAGAAGTAATCTACGAAACGCCCTGGCTCTACGGCGAAGACCTCCTCTTCGTACTCCAAGTACCCGCCGGAGAACCGGCCGACTACGAGCTACAACTCACCACCGAGCCCGTCCTCCTTTTTCCCGTAGCAGGGAAGGACGAAAAGGCCATCCAATCTTTCTGGGGTGCCCCCCGAGACGGCGGCCGCCGCAAACACGAAGGCAACGACATCTTCGCCCCCAAAGGAACCGATTTGTTGGCCCTCACCGACGGCGAAATAACCCGGCTAACCAACACCGGCATCGGCGGGAAAACCGTCTGGCTCTACGACCAAGACCGAGACCTGCGCTACTACTACGCTCACCTAGACGAACAACTCGTCCGCAAAGGCCAGCGCGTCCGGCGCGGAGACGTAGTTGGCACCGTAGGCAATACCGGCAACGCCCGTACTACCCCACCCCATCTCCACTTCGGCATCTACAGCGACCGCGCCATCGACCCCTACCCTTTTCTGCAACGAACGGATGCTTTGCCCGCCGCTTCGCCCCTACAGCTCAGCGGCCGAGCAGCGGCCATGAACGTCCCCACAAGCGGTAACCATTACCTCCGCCTAACGCCCGCACGAGATGGCAAGGTGATTAGGCAGTTGCAAAACGGAGAAGCCGTAACCGCGCTAGGTACCACGGGCCGTTTCTACCGCGTAAAAACCGGTAAAGGAGAGGTTGGGTATGCTAATTTCGACTAGTGCAGTGTAATTTAAATTTGTCGACTTTTGTGCTGGTGGATTTTATTGGCTGGCAAGGCGGTAAAACCGGAGTTTAGCCGTAGCTAAATGAGGATTTTACCAACGCAGTCAGCCGATAAAAGACGCCGCAGAAAAGGCGATGA
>CALEDI010000158.1 GCA_937949535.1 uncultured Lewinella sp.
AGAATCCCGCTCGGTAGGCTCGCCGAGGGTCTTTGGGGGGCAGGTGATGGCGCAGGCGCTCAGCGCCGCGATGCGAACGGTGCCGGAAGACCGCTTCGTCCACAGCTTCCACGGGTACTTCGTTTTGCCGGGCGACTTGGAAATTCCGATCATCTTTCAGGTAGACCGGATTCGGGACGGCGGCTCGTTTACGACCCGCGCCGTGAAGGCCATCCAGAACGGCAAGGCGATTTTCCACCTCACGGCAAGCTTCCAGCTAGACCAAGATGGCTTCGACCACCAAGTAGAGATGCCCAAGGTGATCGGCCACGATGAGCTGGTGAGTTACGACGGTATGGCAAAGCAGTTTGGCGACCAACTGCCGCCCAACATTTTGAAAATTCTCAACATCGAGCGGCCGATTGAGTTCCGGCCGGTAGAGTTCCTGAATCCGTTTGCTAGTGAGGTGTACGAGCCGGTCCGCAACGTCTGGTTAAAGACCAAGGGCGAAATGCCCACCGACCGCCGCCAGAACGCCCTCGTCCTTGCTTACGCCTCTGACTACAATTTGCTTACTACCGCCCTCTTCCCCCACGGCAAGGCCATCGACCACCGCAATCTCCAGATTGCGAGCCTAGACCACGCGATGTGGTTCCACCGCCCGTTTAAGGCGGATGAATGGTTGCTGTACAGCATTGATTCGCCTTCGGCGAGCGGCGCACGCGGCTTTACGCGGGGGAATATTTTTGATGTGGACGGGAAGCTGGTGGCTAGTGTGGTACAGGAAGGGTTGTTGCGGAAGGCGCGGTAGTTTATTCTTTTTTGTTGTGCAGCCTACTTATAGAGGTTCCTTTGCCAAGGTTCAACATCAAGCTCATCTCTGGTGAAACTTCGAGGTAGATTGTTTTTCGCTTCCGCTTATTGGTGATGACTGCGGTTTTATAATCGGTCTTCTTTTTCAAAGCCCTAATGGCGTTCTTCGGCCCCCAAACTACGATGTGGCCTTCTTTGAGGTCTGCATTAAGACGGATTTTAAAACGCCCCTTCAGCTTTAAGTTGGTGATTCCGGGAAGAAGTTGGATGGAATCTACAACCGTTCTCGGTTGCTCAAGACTCCAGTTGCGAGCATAAGAATCCATCGCTTCACTTTGGGTAGCATCTCCCTGTACCCCCGTCAGGTTTTCAAAGAGTATCGGCTGGTGGTTTTTTTCTAGGAATTCGTCGTAGGTCATTAGGAGGCCACGCGATCTTATTTTTTTCAGCTCATTAAGGTCGTACTTAAGTTTAGCTAAGCCTTCAATCGGTGGGGTATCGGTTAGTACGGCGGAGGAGAGTTTAAGGATTTGTTCAAGCTCTTCATATTTGAGTACACTGTTTGCGAGTGTCCACAATGAGCCCAGTTGGTTGTTATCATAACCTGCCTGGCTAAGCAACCCGATGTAGTCGTCATTGATGTTCAACGAAAAATAGCGGAACCAAAGTTGGTCGTGTGGTTGCATCGGTTTTCTTCCTCCAGGTGCTTTTTCTTCCTCGGTCAGTTTGCCTAGGGTTGTCATTACCAGAATATTGTCTGGCGCAGCGGCATCTCCCCAACCACGGTTGTTCAGAGAAGTACGATAGATCGTATTGGGCAAAAACTCAAACGTTCCCTTCTTTTTGTCGCCGTACAGGATTAGACTTCCGGTAGCTCGTTCGATAGCCAGAGGAGAGGCGACGGGCTTTTTGAACAGCTTGAGTTCCGCAGCGGAGAGGTCAGGAAATAGCGCATTAACCGGCCCGTCTTCCCTCTCCGTGAAGGTGAGCATGAGCTTGTCTTTAAACTGGGAGTAGTTCCCGCTAAAAAGTGCTTCCGGCATTCCGGTGGAGGCTTCGGGCGGCGTTACGTTATGGAGGTTTCCGTGTTCGTCCAAAAATAGCAGCGGCTCATCTTGTAGCGATGCTGGTTTTTTGGGCGCGGCCGCAGGTGCAAGGAGGGTTTTAGGTGCAAGGACCTGAACCTGAGGTGTGATGATCTCTATTTTCGGCACTTCCAAAGTAAAAGGAGCGGATGTTACTGGCAAAGAATCGACTAGGGGATAAATAGGTGCATTTTCCTGAACCGGAAAGGCTGAGGATAGTGCGGACGGCGCAAACTCCGCAGGAGCGGGCAACAGAAAGCCCAGCAGGGCAATAAGTAGGACAAACATTGGTAAGAATTTCAAGTAACCTCCCCGCCACCACGGTTGGGCAGTAGGCGGGGGAGTTGGGTTAAGGAATAGAAATTCAACCTCATCGTACGTCAGCTCCGTGGGTAGTTGGCGGGCGGAAGCCAGTAGATCCTCCATGTTCTTATTGTGGCTCATAGCAGGATGGTTTTTGCGCTCATCACTAGCTGGCCGAAGTTGCGCGGCGTATCCATCAGCAGTTCCCGCAAGCGCTTGCGGCCCCGGCTGAGCTTCATCTTCACGGACGCTTCGGAGCAGCCCTGCATCCCGGCTACCTCCCGGACGCTGAAACCGTTGATCTCGAAGAGGATTACGGCGTTGCGCTGCTTTTCGGGTAGGCGGTTTAGGGCGCGGTAGAGGGCTTCTACGTCTAGGAGGGTATCGGGTGAAGCGCCTTTGGAGCGTAGCCTTTCCAAGCTCTGCTCTTCCAAAACCTCCGCTTTGCACCTGCGTGCGCGCCCCAAAGAAATGCTGCGGTTGCGCGCCGCTCGGATCAAGTAGTTGAGCAGCTTGCCCTCCTCGATGCCGTCGAAATGCTGGAAGGCGGAGAGCATCACGTCTTGCACCAGGTCGCGCACGTCGCACTTCCCGAAGGCCACCGTGGTGCAGTAGCGCATGAATGCCTCGTGGCAGTCGGCGTAGGCCGCGAGGAATATGGTCTGCTTTTGGTTGGGCACGGTTGCGTAAAATAAGGTTGTATGATGGGATAGTCGCACGAACTCGAAAAAGGTAACGCGGTTGTGGAAAAAATTATCGGAGGAGCGTTGAAACGGAGTAGGCTTCACCACAAAAAGCACACAAAAACAAAATCCACAAAACAAGGCAGGCTGCAAAAGCAGCATTACCGGTTGGTGCTAAACATCCCACCCAGTTGGCTCGTCAGACTGAGTTTATTGGGGTCCCATTTGCCTTCTTGGATTTGGTCTACCATGTGGCCAGCGATTTCCATGACGCTGATGTCGGCGGGGTTTTCACCGAGTTCCATTTTGCTTTTGTAGATGTTGCCGATTTCAAGGGTCAGGAAGCCGAATACGGCAGCCTGCGTAGCCCCATTATACGCTGCTCGTGCTTCTACGCGCGGTAGCCTAAAAGCTGAATGCTAAACGCTGACGGCTCCCTCACTCCCCCTTCTGATCCAACAGCAAACTGGCCAATTCTTGGTTTTTGATCGTGATGGTTCCCGTCTGCTCATCAATCTCGATTTGCCCTGCGCGGAAGTGGTCTTTGGTACAACCGATGCTCATGCCGCCGAAGCCCGCCTTGAGGTAAAACTGCTTGCGCAGCGAGCGTTTGTCTACGCGGAAACCTTCGTCTAGCACGCCGTCGCCTTCGGCGAGCATATCTTGGAGGGGTTGCTCGTTGCCGTAGAAGAACTCATCGAAATCCTTGGCGCGGATGGTTTGCTGGGGTTGCTTGGTGGCGTACTTCACTAGGGCCTTCTCGAAGTCGCCTTCGTTCATCGCGAAGCCGGTGTCGCGGTCTTTGGGTACGGGGAGTTCTTCGACCATTTCCAGGAAATTCTGGGTCAGTTCCGCGCTCGTTTCTGGGCGGTCTAGGCCGACCCATTCGGTGAAGTACTGGCTGATGCTGCTCTGGGTACGGGCGTGGCGGATCATCTGGACGTTGCGGCCCTTTCCGGCTAGTAGGCGGACGGCCATCGCCATGTGGTCCACGTCGAGGTACTGCGTCAGGGAGAGTTTGAGGGCTTCGCCGGTTTCGTCGGTTACGAAGATCATACCCGGTGTTTCCCGGATCAGGAAGATGCCGAGCATCCGTTGCTCCTCCATCGTATAGTCGGCGTAGAGGAGGTAGCCGCCCTTAGCGCCGATGACGCCGTTGAGGCTTTGTTGGAGCACCTTCATCGTGTCTTCCGAGAAC
>CALEDI010000159.1 GCA_937949535.1 uncultured Lewinella sp.
AGACGAACTTGGGTAGTTACGACCAACTTTGCCTCAAAAACGCATTGCGTTTTCACAAGTCCCTCCCCCGTGGGGAGGGATTTAGGGAGGGGGTTTCGGCACTCAACGAACCTTCGTAAACTTATGTATATTCCGTAGGCCGGAGGCACTCAACCCATCAACTATAACTACGAATTAGCCACGAAGCAAATCTATTCCCTACCTTCGCACCCGCTGGAACGCCAGCTACCCTAAAAATATCAGAACCTCCGTAGGCCAGGGAAGACAAGGCTTGCGAACCCCAACCAAGCCAACATAATGGATACTACCCCAGACAACGCCCCCGAAGAAAAAGAGGAGCCACCAACCGTCTATTTCGACGAACTCGACATTGCTGATGAAGTACTAGACGCCCTCGATGATATGGGCTTCGAGAAATGTACCCCCATCCAGGCCCAAGCCATCCCGCCTTCCATTGAAGGCCGCGATATTCTTGCCGTTGCCCAAACGGGAACCGGCAAAACCGCCGCCTTCCTGCTCCCCATCCTGACCGACATCTGCGACAACCCACCCACCAAAGTAGCCACCATCGTACTGACGCCCACCCGGGAACTCGCGATGCAGATCGACCGCCAACTGGAAGGCTTCAGCTTCCACATGGAGGCCAGCTCCATACCCGTCTACGGCGGCCGAGACGGCCACAGCATGGCCCAAGAACAAAAGGCCCTTAAGGGCGGAGCACCCATCGTAGTCGCTACCCCTGGCCGCCTGATGGCCCACCTCGACATGGGCTACACCGACCTGAGCGAAGTTCGCCACCTCGTCCTCGACGAGGCCGACCGGATGCTAGACATGGGCTTCGTGAATGACATGATCAAGATCATTGACATGTTGCCGAAGGAGAACCTCCAAATCCTCTTCTTTTCGGCCACCATGCCGAACAAGATCAGGAAATTTAGCCGAGACATCCTCAAGAACCCAGTAGAAATCAGCATCGCGATCTCCAAGCCTGCCGAGAAGATCAAGCAGAAGGCTTACTACGTCGCAGACTGGGCCAAGAACGCCCTGATCGAAGAAGTGCTGCGCGAGAAGTGCAAGACCATGGACCGCATCCTCATCTTCTGTGGGCGTAAGAAAACGGTACGCGAGCTTACCCGCCGCCTAGCGCGAAAGAACCCAAAAGTAAAAGACGTTTCCTCAGACCTAGAGCAGGACGAGCGCGAAGAACGCCTGCGCCAGTTCCGGTCCGGAGCCATTCAGGTGGTAGTTGCAACCGACGTTCTCAGCCGGGGTATCCACATCAATGGTATTGACTTGGTGATCAACTTCGATGTACCAGGAGACGCCGAAGACTACGTTCACCGTATCGGCCGGACGGCCCGCGCAGCGGCCGAAGGCGAAGCCATCACACTTATCAGCGGCGATGATCGCCGCCGCTTCAAGGCCATCGAGGAACTGATGGAGATGAAAGTAGAGCGACTAGAGGTACCAGACCGCCTCAAAGATAACGACGGAGGCCGCAGAGGCGGCCGAGATGGTGACCGCCGTGGCGGCGGCCGAGGCCGAGGGGGAAAGGGACGTTCTGGTGGCGGTGGTGGCCGAGGCCGAGGAGGCAAAGGCCGCTCCGGTGGCGGCGGCAGCCGAGACGGCAAACCCCGCAGTGAAAGAAACGACGGTGGCAAAGCCCGCAGCGAAGGCGGCGGAGACCAAAAACCGCGCGGCGAACGCACCCGAAGCGACCAACCCCGAGACCCCAACCGCAAACAACGGGGCCAAAACAGGCGCGGCCCCAAGCCGGAATAATTGCTTCACTGATCTTTTACGAGCCTTGATTCGGCGTCCATTAAGTGCATGTCTAAATCGATTGCTCTAAGACTGCCCTATGAGTGGTGTAATAACACACACCTAAAAGCCACCTCTATGCGTTACCTTTAGTATCTAGGTATAATTTTAGCCCCTTAACGAATGAACTTACGTAAACTATCCCTGCTCCTTATCCTTCTTGTTTGCACCTGCGGCAGCGCCCTACATGCCAGCACGATCATTGTGCCGATGGACGATAAGCAAACCGACCACCTGAAGGCTTACGGCATCTGCTATTGGGTACTCGATAACCAGATCGACGCTTGGTGGTTGCTCAACTACCGGGGCGGAAGCTTCGCCTTCCAACACAGCCGTGCCTTCGAGCGCGAATGCCTCACCCGAGGCGTGAAATATGAAGTGATCCCCGACGCGAAGTTCAACGCCATCCTCGCTGAAATCGCCAACCCAGAAACAAATATGGACGCGATGAAGCTGGAAAAAGCGCCCAAAATAGCCGTCTATACCCCAGAGTTCAACTTCCGCGAAGGAACCAAAGTACAACCCTGGGATGATGCCGTAACGCTGGTGCTCGCCTACGCCGAAATCCCCTACGAAACCGTCTACGACAACGAAGTACTGAGCGATAAAATAGCCGAATACGACTGGCTCCACCTCCACCACGAAGACTTCACCGGCCAGTTTGGCCGCTTCTACCGCAGCTTCCATACTGCCGACTGGTACCGCCGCCAAGTAGCCTACCAAGAAAAATTAGCCGCCGAAAACGGTTTTGAAAAAGTGAGCCAACTGAAACTCGCCGTAGTGAAGAAAGTCCGCGAATTTGTGGGTGGCGGCGGCTTCATGTTCGCGATGTGCTCCGCAACGGACAGCTACGACATTGCCCTAGCCGCCGACGGCGTAGACATCTGCGCCCAATACTACGATGGCGACCCCATTGACCCCAACGCGCAGAGCAAACTGAACTTCGAGAATACCTTCGTTTTCGAGAATTTCAAGCTCCGCCCCAACCCGCTAGAGTATGAGTTCAGCAACATCGACCACAACCCCCGCTCCGTACGCCAAAAGGAAGACTACTTTAGCCTCTTCGAGTTCAGCGCCAAATGGGACCCCGTACCCACCATGCTGACCCAAAACCATACCCGCTCCGTGAAGGGTTTCATGGGGCAAACTACCGCCTTCCGGAAGGAGCACATCAAATCCAGCGCCCTCATCCTCGGTGAAAACAAAGCCGCCGACGAAGCCCGCTACCTACACGGCAACTACGGCGAAGGCTTCTTCAGTTTCTACGCTGGCCACGACCCCGCCGATTACCGCCACCTCGTAAACGACCCCGAAACAGACCTCAGCCTCCACCCCAACAGCCCCGGCTACCGGCTGATCCTGAACAACATTTTGTTCCCCGCAGCTAAGAAGAAAAAACGGAAGACGTAGGGAGGCTCGCTCAGACTTATCGTTTGCTCGGCATCTGCTTAATTACCTTGCATGGGTTGCCGTAAGCGATACAATTTGCGGGAATATCGGTCAGCACTACGCTGCCCATACCGATAACAGTATTTTCTCCGATCGTAACTAGGTCTCGGATGGTGGTACCAGCACCTATGGTACACCCCGAACCGATCGTGGTGTTTCCACAAATCGTTACCCCCGGGTTAACATCCGTAAAAGCACCAATCACGGAATGGTGGCCTACCGAAGAGTTCCTTTTGATGAATACAGAAAAGCCGATTTGAGCCTGGGAGCTAACCACGGCACCCGGTTCGAGCAGTACCCCTTTGGCCAACCGAGCGGAACCCGCTACGTATGCGTCTTCATGAACGATGCGATCATATTGGTCTTCCGTAATTTCGTGCTTCTCTAAGAAGTGGTTAAAAATCGCCCGTTTATTGCGTGGGCCGGGAGTTGCTAAAAAAACCGTTGCACCCTCCGGAGGAGCAATACCTACTGGTTGTAGTTCAAAGGGGAATTCTACGACTGGCATCAAAGGTGTTGGCCCGTTCTCCAGATTGGGGTAAATGACGAATACATCCACGTCGTAGATTTCCTTCAGGAGGTCAAACAAGATAACGATGGCTTTATCGGACGCCCCTAGGAGGTGATATCGTTGTGTCATAGCCTCTAGCGATTAGGGTTGTAGAAACCCAGATCTCCAAAAGTTTCTGGGCGCATCCATTCTCTTTGGCTAGCATCAAGTAAGGCATGTATTCTCTTAACCTGGCCGATGTTGGTCCCGAGTGTTTTCTTATCTCCGGTCTGGTGTATGTTGTCTTCCAGCCCGATTCTGACGCCGTAGCCTTGCGCAATGGCCGTTACATTGGCCGCTAACTGTTGGCGGCCTAAGCCTCCGAGTGCGATGTGATGCCCCTCAGGAACTTCCGTTGTTGCTGCTGCAATATGGCTGAGGCTACTCTGGTATCCGTTGATATTACCAAAAAGGAGGTTCCAGTAACACGAACCTTCTAGTACCCCTTTATGTAATAGGTACTTCCCATAATTGATCATACCCAGGTTAAAACATTCTAGTTCGGGTTTGACGCCGTAGTCCTTCATTTTGCTTGCTAGGCGCACAATCATTTCTGGGCTATTAACGGAAGCCTGTTGTACAAAATTTAGACTGCCCAGCGTGAGTGAGCACATATCGGGCGCTAACTCAATGACGGCCGATCTTTTTTCAAATTCAGGGGTGTTGCGCCCAGAAGTGCTCAGACAGGTTACCAGTTGTGGGCAATGCTTCCGAAGGCCGCTAAGAATCTGTTCATACGTTTTGGGATCCGAGGTAGGTACGCCGTTTTCATCCCTAGCGTGTAGGTGCGCAATAGTGACGCCGAGCTCGTAAGCCTCGTGGGTTTGTTCAACAATTTCATTTACGCTGATAGGCACATGAGGGGTCATCGCTTTTGTCGGCACCATGCCTGTCGGACAAAAATTAATGATTATGGGCTTAGCAGAACTGCTGCTGAATAATACTTTTCGCTCCGTATTAGGAATATGCTGCGGCTTCATTTATGGATTGTAGTAAAAGGTAAACGTATTGTAATGTCTACAAAACTACAAATATTCTAAAGAGGGTAAGTTGTTTTTACGCTCCCCTCCGGCAGACACCCTAGTTCGCCTTACATATTATTCCACATTCCCAAAAGCTACTCCTGCCCACTCTAATCGTCCTTCTACCACCCGAGTAGTCGTAGTGCCGGGGAAGAAGATAAGCTCGATCCGGACGTTGTCGTTGCCGAGGAAGAGGTCCTTGAAGTTGACAAGCCCTGGGCTCAGGTCGATGCTTTGTTGGCGGCGGCGGAAGAGGTCGCTTTGGCTGAACATGAGGTCGCTTGAGACGCAACCACCAATGGTACCTACGGAGCAGGCGCGGAGTTCGATGCGGTTTATTTCGCTGAAGTCTTCGCCGGTGAGCGAGACTACCCGGGCGCGGAGGCCGCCGTAGATATCGATCTCATCGGGAGAAATGCTAGCTACCTGCATGGCGGCTTCTAGGCCGGTCGGGATGCTGTTCTGCGGAGTAACATGGGTTTGGAAAGTTGGCCATCCGGCAGGTATGGTGAACTCTGTAACGGGGTAGGGCACCTCAAAGAGGCGGTCTCCGTTGGTATCCCGCACGCAGGCAGAAACGAGGAATAGGCAGGGCAGGGCGAGGTAGAGGAAGCGGGCGATGGCAGAAGGTTTGTTTGGGGTATCTAACGATCTTTCTTCCCCGGCCGGTATGTGTTAGAAGAGTATATTTAGGAACGCCCGATCAATACCTAAGCCCTCCTCCATCGTTCAAGCGAGCAACGACGCCCCAGCCGAAAAAGAAGTTGGTAACGCCAATTACGAGTTCGTTTTCTCCGGCAGCCAGCGGTAGCGAGATACGGGAGTTTTCGATGGAACAGCGGCCGCGCGGAGCTTTCATGCCCGGCGTAGCGAACAGGTTCTTATCAAAGTAGAGCGGCCTGCCGTTGAGGTATACGTAGACCTCATCGCTGAAGCCGAAATCTAGGTGGCGTTGCGCTGCGGCTTTTGCTGTGATGGTGGTTTTGAGCCATACCATACGGCGGCTTCCTCGGGGCGTAGCACCGAATTTGCGGCTCAGGTTGACCATGCCGAGGCGCTCGGCGGAGATGGCCGACCAAGCAGTGGTTTCATCGGGAAGTGCGGTGGGTTCTGTGCCTTGGGGGAGGTCAATGGGGGCGGTGACTTGCCAGTTGCGCAGGTAGCGGGCGTCGTTGTGAACGGGGTCGATGCCTTTGCCCGCAGACAGGCCGGGAGTGGCGCCGGGCGTTACGGTTAGGTTGGCGAGGTAGACGTTGCCGTCGAATCCGATACCGCCGGATGCCCAGTCGCCATCCATCATCGGTACGTAGAGCGCGGGCTTGGTCATGTCGTTGACGTAGGCGAGGAGTTGGCCATCGCGAACGACCAGTTTTACGTGGTTCCAGCCCTCGCCTTTGAGCGTAGCGTTAGACTGGTACTCGTTGCTCAAATCCCAGAGGTTTACGCCTTTGAACACGGCGGCGTATTGTATGGCGGAGTTTACCTTGGGGTCGCCTACGGCATTGGCGCGGAGGTAAAAATGCTCAGAGTTGGCGGCGTCTTTACGGCGGAAATGAATGCTGGTGAAGCGGGTATTCTCTGCTAGGGCGGCATCGTATTCAATGGTGCCGTTGGCGAAATTGAGGTCTTTGACCATCACGATGTTGCTGCCGGTGGCGGTTTGGCCACCGTCGTCTAGATGCAGGGCGGGTACGCCCAGATGGGTGGTGAATTTGGCGGAGTTTCCGTTCAGTTCCCAAGCAGCGCCCTGCATAGGAATCTTTTTTTGCGCGGCCGCAGGTGCCAGGGAAAGGACGAAGGCAAGGAGGGTTAGTACGGTTTTCATGTTGTAGTTATTTGGTTGGGCCACAAAGGTGGGGCGAACCCGAAAAAACCAGTGTTCATATGGGGTTCAAGGCCGTTCAAATTGGTGCACATAACGGAATCCGTGTATTCCGCGCTCGTACACTGTACTAGTACGCACGCTAGCCAATGCTCCATTCGTACCTTAGCCCCATGAACCCGGAAGACCATCTCCTCACCAACTTGCGCCAAAGTATAGAGGCCCAGCTAAACTGGGGCCCAGCGGAGCAATGGACCAACAAGGACTTCCAAGAACTCGGTGATCGCATCTCCGAGAAAACCACCGTTGCCCTAAGCCCAACTACCCTCAAGCGCGTCTGGGGCCGGGTAGCCTACGCCAGCCAGCCCAGCACGACTACGCTCGATGCGCTAGCCGTCTTTGCTGGTTATGACCATTGGCGCGCGTTTCGTGCGCAGGCAGCAAGTACACGCACCGAGGCCGCTACCGCTACCCCGCCAACTGGGGAATCATCTGCCGAAGGCCCGGGTGAAAGTACTTCGCCAAGAACCCAGCTTTCCGACTGGCAGCGCTACGGCTGGCTTGTGGAGGTAGCCTTATTGTTGATCGCCTCGCTGTTCATTTTCCAGCCCTTTGCACCTGCGGCCGCGCCAACTGAACCTCCTGCACAAACGAAACTCAAGCCCGCAGATTACCACCTGAGTTTCCGCCCCGTCACTACGGGCGTCCCCAATTCGGTCGTGTTCAACTACGATGCCAGCAAGGCACCAACCGACAGCGTTTTCCTGCAACAAAGCTGGGACCGTCGCCGCCGCGAAAAACTCGATCGCAACGAAAACACACATACCTCTATATATTATTTGCCGGGTTATTTCAGCGCCAAACTGGTAGTCGGCGATCAAGTAGTTGCCGAACGAGAACTCTTCCTTCGATCTGATGATTGGGTGGCGGCCGTAGACCTAAAGCCAGTGCCCGTTTACCTTCCCCTACCCCAAGTTCATCAAGATGGGCAACTGGCCATCACTGAAGACCACCTCACCAAGCTTGGCCTCGTTTTGCAGCCCCGACCGCCCAAAACCGTATTTACCCACGTCGGGAAAATGAACGGCCTTTGGTCCGATGATTTTTCGTTCCAAACCCGCCTTCGCCACGACTACGCCACCGGGGCGGCGGCCTGCCAACACGCCCAAGTATTGTTGTTGCTCAAAAACGGCGTAATCGCCATTCCGCTCAGCGCGCCCGGTTGCGTTGCCGACCTCTCCCTCTACGCTGGCGGGCAAGCACTAGACGGCCGCAATACCGACCTCTCCGCCTTCGGCGTCGTAGGTGATGCTTGGCTAGACCTTAGCTGCACAGGCCAAAACGGGCTGCTGACCTTTAGCGTAAACGGCCAGCAAGTCCTCCAACTAGAAAGCAACGAAGACCCCAAAGAAATCATCGGCATCCGCTACGAATTTTCGGGGATGGGCTCCGTGGGTGAGCTGCGGTTCAGCAACAGCAGCGGAGAGGTTTGGAGGGAGGCGTTTTAAATTGCCTTAATTTCATGCCGTGGGTTTTCCGCAGCGTTGAAAACCGAACACCAGACCAGAATATTCGATACACAACAACCCATTTACATGAAACCTATAATTACCTTCATTCTTCTGTTTTTGGCCCTTGGGTCACTTACTGCTCAGCAGTCTTTATTCGACAAGGCGATACGGCTGGACAGCCTCTACGACCAGATTCGGACCGGCGATCATCACTTAGCCGAAGACGTATTTGCCGAACTACGAGACCTTTACAATGAAGGAGAAGACCTGACCGACGAAGCCATCTATGACGATGTGAGCGGCCAAAACAGCTACTTGGCAAAAAAAATGAACTATGTCCATAGCTTCCTAGTCAATGATCGTGAAAAGGCAGACACATCCATCGTTAAACTAAAAGAAACCTACCAAGTACTGATTGAGCTGGTTGAACAGAAATGTATAGCAGCATGCGAGAACGCAGGATACGAGGGGGAGGATGAGGCCAACGAATGCCCCTTTATAACTAGCATAGGATCGTTGAAGTACAACCCCGCCGTTAAGCAGGTCGCTTATCTGCGCAGCAGAATAGACCCTGCGGAGTTTGGTGTATTGGTAGACGAGTTGAAAACAATAGAAACCCAACTGTATGAAATCGACGTACAACTAGACCTATTGAAACGGCAGGGCGAAGCAGTGCTGCGTCTGTCTGGTAGCGACGGAGGCATCGGCCTGCCTGTTGGCGGCGGAGCAGAGGTAGGGCAAACGTTCGCACCCATCATCGTACAGTCGGGCGGTGGCGGGTCCGTACAGGGCGCGGTTATTGACGGAGCCTCTCGCTGGATTGCGGAACGGATGCGCGAAGAGCTCTCCATCGCCTTCTTCGATCGTTTTGAAATCTGGATGGAAGAGCAACGAATGGCTTCACTCTTCCCCAGTACCGTACGGGCGCTAGACATCACTTCTACCACCGACTATTCCCTAATGATCCAAGTATTGCGCTCCGCCTTTGAGCGAGACTTGGAGGAGCTACCCTTCAACATCGGCCCTTTCGTCCGTCAAGAACTGAACAACGAAGACGATACCGCCGCCGCCGAGGTAAAAGCGGATGAGTTGTACCTCGCGTATCGCTCCAACACGATTCGGTATGCGCAAAAATGGAAAGAAGACATCATGCTGGCAATGGAAATGGAGGAAACAAAAGCCCTTTCCGAACAAGCCCTTTCCGACCAACTGGACCGCTTAGAGCGGACCAACCGCAGCCTCAACTACATCTTGTTCAGCATCGCAGCCATCCAAGAGTTGAGTGAGGGGAGTCACCCCGCCAACCTGCTCGGTGTGCTCAACCAGCGCAGCGACGAACTATTCCCTCATGGCGGCAAAATTCGCCCAGTACTGATGTTGGCCGATGTACTTACCCGGAGTTTCATCCGGGTTGATTCAGAAAAAAGCACTACTTGGCTGCGCCGTAAAGACCTTGCTCGCCTCAGCCGTGATCAGCAATTGCGGGAGTTTTACTTCGGCCTGATTTTTCATGAACTGCGGCAAACTGTCCGTAACCGGCGCAGCCGGTTACTCTCCGCCCGGGCGCAGTTTATTCCTGTCCCAGCCTAAAGAATTTATTTTGCAAGGTTTTTCAGCATGATATTCCAGCGTTTGGATAGTACCGCGCCGCGCAAACAGTAAAGTTTTTCAACGGTATTAACGTCCCAAAATGTGGAGGTG
>CALEDI010000160.1 GCA_937949535.1 uncultured Lewinella sp.
ACAATACGGTCACTTCGCCCAATATGAAACAAAACCCTTACCTTTAAAGGGTTCAACTCGCCATCCTATGCGCTACCTCTTCTTCCTGTCTTTCACCTTTTTATTGGCCCTGACCAGTTGTACCAGCTCTAAAAGCGCAACTACAGACCAGCAGCAAGCGACCAAGATGAACGACGACCTGAACAGAAGCTCCAACAGCGTTGAGGTAGATGCCATGTCTGGGTTAGACCTGACCAGCCACCTCCGCAAAATCCCCGGTATGCAAGTACAGGGCTCTGGGCCCAATGCCATCATCCGGGTCCGAGACCAGCGCAGCAGCTTAGCGGAGACCTCTCCGCTTTTCGTCGTGAATGGGAACATCCTCGGCAACAACTTCTCGGCCCTTTACTCCTCCATCGACCCCAACGAGATAGCCCGCATCCGCGTCCTCAAATCTGCGAGTGAAACCAACCGCTATGGCCTTCAAGGCGGCAACGGAGTTGTTGAAATTAAGCTCAAAAAATAAGTCAACTATGAAAAACCTCTTTTTCCTCGCCCTGCTGCTCACTTTCTGTAGCTGCATCTCCAACCAGCGCGCTACGGGCAGCTACTTGGTTGATGACCCCGCCTCCAACGCAGTTACCAGCGATGCCATAGCGGACCCTGTTGACCTGACGGCTTACCTCAACCGCATCTCCGGCGTCGCCGTTCGGGGCAACGGAAGCGCAGCAGTAGTTAGGATTCGTGGGCCCATCAGCCTTGTCAGCGAGCAAGGCCCTCTGTTCGTTCTCAACGGAACAAAGTTGGGCTCCAACTACACCACGGTTTACAACGCGATCAACCCCCGAGACATCAGCCGCGTGAAGGTGTTGAAGAGTGCCAGCGAAGCAGCCTTTTACGGCTCCCAGGCCGCTGGCGGAGTAGTAGAGATCTTCCTGAAAGACTAAAACCGGTCTTTAAAGCATAGAAACATAATGCGGCAACATCTCTAACCAGAGCGGCCAGTCGTGCTCAATGTCTCCGCGTACATCTAGCCAGTGTTGGATGTTTTTCTTGCGGAGTATTTCGCTGAACTTGAGGTTTCCGTCTAGGCAAATGTCCCAGTTGGATGTTCCCAAGATGATCTTCATGTTCCACAGGCCTGGGTTGTCTGCTCCGGGCATAAAATCCATCGGGTTGTTGAAGTAGACATTGTCGTCGTAGTAGCCATGCATGAACGACTTGATGTCATAGGCTCCGCTGAGGCAGAACAAGTGGCTCACCATGTCTGGGTGGCGGAAGGCAAAGTTGCTGGCGCTGAAGCCCCCGAAGCTGATGCCGCAGCACGCGACCCGGTTGGTACCGGCGTTGTTGCGGATTTGCGGAATCCACTCTTCGGTCAAGAACCGATCATACTGTATGTGGCGTTCTACGCGGTGCTTGGGGTGGATGTCTCCGTACCAACTGCTGTCGTTGATGCTGTCTGGGCAAAAGACCTGCACAAACCCTCGTTCTACAAACCAACGGATGCTCTCAATCATGCCCCGGTCTTTGGCTTCGCTGTAGCTCCCGAGGGTGGTAGGGAAGATTATCAGCGGGTAGCCCTTGGTGCCGGTGATGTGAATTTTGACGTTGTGGCCGAGGTGGTGGCTGTAGAAATCGATTAAAGATTCATGCATAAATGAATTGGGTTAAACTGGTTCTCGAGGGGGAAGTAAGGTAATGGTTTTGGCCAATGTTTTCAGCTTTATGCGCACGGCTTCAAAAAACTTTTTTTGCACCTGCGTCCGCGCCGCCTAATAAATATCGCTAATGCGCTTACCTTTGAAGGACCATGTACATCTTTCGTTACATTCGTCAGCTTATCGGCAGTCTTGCATCGCGCAAACAACAGCTGCTGGTGCGTTCTTACCTCATGCCTAGCGAGCACCTAGGCAGAGATGTGATGGTGGATGTGTACCGCCCCACCCTACCCCCTTGGCGGCTGCTAAACCTCGCGGTTTTCAACGACGGCCAAGACCTGCCGAAGATGAACCTACGCGAGCAACTTCAAACTGCTTTCAAAGATGGCAGCCTCTCCCCCACCGTCGTCGTTGGTGTACACGCCGCCGACCGGCTGCGCGAATACGGCACCACCGACCGCCCAGATTACCAGGGGCGAGGAGACCTGGCGGGGGCTTACGAACAGTTTTTGCTAGACGAGCTTATCCCCTGGATCGAGAAGTCTTACAACGTCTATCAATTGCCCGCCCGGCGAGCCATCGCAGGCTTCAGCCTTGGCGGCCTCAACGCCTTCGATGTCGCTTGGCGAAACCCCGGAGAGTTTGGCGTAGCGGGCATCTTCAGCGGCTCGCTCTGGTGGAGATCAAAAGCCTTCCGAGAAGACCGGCCCGACGCCGACCTGATCGTTCACAATTACGTGCGCCGCGCCAAAAAAGCGCCAAAAGTGCGCTTTTGGTTCATGGCTGGCACCGCAGATGAAACATCGGACCGCAACAACAACGGCATCATCGATGCCATCGACGATACCCTACAACTCATCCAAACGCTGAAAGACAAAGGCAAAAAAGAAGAAAAAGATTTTACCTACGTAGAGGTTGAAGACGGACGGCACGAGCCGGAAACTTGGGGAACGGTCGTTTTGGAGTTCTTGCGGTGGGCGTAACGTAGTTACGGGCGCGGACGCAGGTGCAGGCAAACGGTTTGAAAGCAAGGTGGGGCAACTACTGCCTACAGGCCGTATGATCAAGCCCCCCTAACC
Organism: uncultured Lewinella sp.; assembly: GCA_937949535.1. Taxonomy (GTDB): domain Bacteria; phylum Bacteroidota; class Bacteroidia; order Chitinophagales; family Saprospiraceae; genus Neolewinella. The sequence continues at coordinate 2,720 of CALEDI010000160.1, forward strand.
TGGGGTGTGTAATCTGCCTATAAATTAGTCCGCCGACTATCATCAAAACGCGCAGCGTTTTTATAAGCCCATCCCCCGTGGGGAGGGGTTTGGGGAGGGGGTTTGTGCGCGGAGACAATACACTACAGATTACACACCCTAGAGCTAGTGGGCTAAAAACTGCCTTGCTGCTGGCCGGAAAGCGGAGGCATGCACCATCTGAGCACAGCAACATATCTTTGCTCTTCAACTACAAAACAATACAACGATGCGTTTTCTACCCCTCTTGTTAGTCTTTTTATCCGTTGCGGTTCTTCCTGCCCAAGACTTTGCCGACATCGACAAATCCCCGCTAGACGCGGTCTACTACCCCGCCCGCGCCGCCTTCCGCGCCTTCGCGAAGACCGATAGTGCCGCAATGGCCATGGAGCCAAAAGTTCGTGTCCTCTACAGCCGCCCCTACAAGAAAGGCCGCGAGGTCTGGGGCGGAGACCTAGCACCCTACGGCGAGCCCTACCGCCTCGGCGCCAACGAAACCACGGAAATAACCTTCTTCGCCCCCGTCAAAATTGGCGACCACTTGGTACCCGCTGGCCGCTACTCCATCGGGGCCATCCCCAACGCCAACAGCTGGGAAGTGTTCTTCAGCCTCGACGTAGACGGCTGGGGCGTATACGCCTACAAGCCCGAACACAACATTGCTACCATCTCCGTCCCAACCAGCAAAGTAGAAGAGGTGATCGAAAATTTCTCCATCTCCCTCTACGAAGCTTCACCAGGGACCGTCCACCTGAAAATGGGGTGGGATACTACGGTGGTAGAAGTCCCTATTTCAGTCTTGTAACCTATACTTGGCTCGGCCACCAGGCTACCCCAACTACAAGACGACTTCCCTATCTTTGCCCTCACCAAATTAAAGACCAATCATGCCTACCACCACCACACAGAAAAAAAGCTTCACTTCCAAGTCAGATTTTCACCAATCTAGCAGCCCAGACCGTTTTCAGCACCACGACTACTTCGGCGTAGACGAACTGCTGACGGATGAGCACAAAATGGCCCGCGATGCCGTCCGAGACTGGGTCAAAGCAGAAGTGTCTCCCATCATTGATGACGCCGCAATGCGCGGCGTTTGCCCAACGCACCTCTTCAAAGGCCTCGCCAACATCGGTGCCTTCGGCCCCTCCCTACCTGTTGAGTACGGCGGTGGGGGCATGGACGAGATCGCCTACGGCATCATCATGCAAGAGCTCGAACGTTGTGACTCCGGCTTGCGCTCCATGGCATCCGTACAGGGTAGCCTCGTGATGTACCCCATCTATAAATACGCCAACGAAGAGACCAAGCAGAAGTACCTCCCCAAGCTCGGCGCGGGTGAGTTCATCGGTTGCTTCGGCCTAACGGAGCCCGACTCGGGCTCCGACCCCAGCAGCATGATTACCAACATCAAAGACGCTGGCGATCACTACGTACTGAACGGCGCAAAGATGTGGATCACGAACAGCCCCGTAGCCGACTTGGCCGTTGTATGGGCCAAAGACGAAGACGGCAAAATACGCGGCATGGTCGTGGAAAGCCAGTGGGAAGGCTTCAGCGCACCCGAAATCAAAGGCAAGTGGAGCCTGCGCGCATCCGTTACCGGAGAGCTGGTCTTCGACAACGTGAAGGTGCCCAAGGAAAACGTATTCCCCGACATCAAGAGCCTGCGCGGCCCGCTGAGCTGCCTCAGCAAAGCCCGCTACGGCATCGCTTGGGGCGCCATCGGTGCGGCCCTAGACTGCTACGACTCCGCCCTGCGCTACAGCCAAGAACGCACACAGTTCGGCAAGCCCATCGGCCAGTTCCAGCTCACCCAGAAAAAACTAGCGGAGATGATCACCGAGATCACCAAGGCCCAACTCCTAGCTTGGCGCCTCGGCACCCTCGCCAACCGAGGCGAGGCCAGCCCCGCCCAAATCAGTATGGGCAAGCGCAACAACGTCAATATGGCCCTAGAGATCGCGCGCGAAGCGCGGCAGATTCATGGCGGAATGGGCATCACTTCCGAATACCCAATCATGCGCCACATGGCCAACCTCGAATCGGTCGTAACCTACGAAGGCACCCACGATATCCACCTCCTGATTACAGGAATGGACGTTACTGGGTTCAACGGATTTGCTTAAGCAACTACGTCTTCGGTAAGGCTTTAATAAACATGGGGCATCTTGGTTCTTCGGCCTGAACAATCGAAGCAGGCGAAGACCCGGGGTGGCTCATGTTTAAACCCAACTGTCTCACACCCCCATCAGACTACTTGACTATCTTCCCCACCATGTTCACAGCCCAAACCTACCACCAACGCCGCCAAGACCTAGCGGCCCTAGTTCCTTCCGGTCTCCTCTTCATCCCCGGCAACCGGGAGGCACCGATGAACTATACGGACAATACTTATCCGTTTCGGCAAGACAGCAATTTTCGTTACTTCGCTGGCCACAACATTCCCGATCTGGCACTCACCATCGACGGAGCGACGGGCGAAAGCCGCCTGTGGGGCAACGACATCAGCCTCGACCACGTAGTCTGGATGGGCGACCAACCGAGCATCAAGGAACTCGCTGAGCGTTGCGGCGCGGAGCGCGGCGGCACCACGGCGGAGCTGTCTGACCTACTGAAAAAGCACGCAAAAGACGTTCGCTTCCTGCCGCCTTACCGCGCCGAACGGGTAGCGTTTCTGAAAGCGCACTTCGCTTCGCGGCTTCCTTCAGAGTTGGGCGCGGCCGCAGGTGCAGATGAAGTTCTTACGAGAGCAGTGATCGCCCTGCGGTCCGTAAAATCTGCCGAAGAGCTTGAGCAGATGGATATAGCGGTAAAAACCAGCATGAAAATGCACGCTGCTGCGCAAGCCCACGCCGCCCCCGGCCAGCTAGAAGCCGAAGTAGCGGGCCTAATTGAAGGCATCGCCATCTCCGCCAACGGCCGCCTATCCTACCCCGCCATCGTGACCCGCAACGGCCACGTACTCCACAACCACTACCACGGCAACGTACTCCAAAAAGGCGACCTCCTCCTCATCGACGCAGGCGCAGAAGCTACCTCCGGCTATGCCGGAGACATCACCCGAACCTTCGCCGTCGGGGCCAAAATGACCAACCAGCAGCAAGCCATCTACGACATCGTACAGAAGGCCCTCACCGACTCCACGGCCGCCCTCCGCCCCGGCATCACCTACCAGTCTGTCCACCTCGACGCGGGCCGCATCATCGCCGCCGGCCTCAAAGACCTCGGCCTGATGAAAGGCGACGTAGACGAAGCCGTTGCCGCCGGCGCCCACGCCCTCTTCATGCCCCACGGCCTCGGCCACATGATCGGCCTCGACGTCCACGACATGGAAGACCTCGGCGAAGACCTCGTCGGCTACGACGAACACATAAAACGCAGCGCCCAGTTCGGCACCCGAAGCCTACGGCTCGGCAAAAAACTCCAAGCCGGCTACGCCCTCACCGTCGAACCCGGCATCTACTTCATCCCCGCCCTCATCGACCGCTGGGCCGCCGACGGTACTTGCGCCGACTTCATCAACTTCTCCGCCCTCGATGCTTACCGCAGCTTCGGCGGCATCCGACTCGAAGACAATGT
>CALEDI010000161.1 GCA_937949535.1 uncultured Lewinella sp.
TCGTTCTAAACGATAAATCTAGCAAGGCGAAGCCGCAGCGATGTCATGCTCCCCTCTCCACCGGAGAGGGGCTGGGGGTGAGGTCACGAGCGGAGCGAGCATACTCTTTCTTCGGGACCTGCGGGCGTCCGGGCGGGTAAACTTCGTTGGTGCTGATTTCAAACTTGATGAACCACTAGGGCTCCAGGTCAATATCCCCGTGATAGGGCAGCGTGAAATATTGGATTTACATCTTCAACATGAGCAAGAGTAAAACTTTCCGTACAGGTCTTACAAACCAACCCACTGCTAGCTCCTTAGCTCCTAGCCCTCTAGCCACCTTCCGCATCGGGTTTGGGTTGATGATGGCGCTCAGCATTCTCCGTTTCTGGTGGAACGGGTGGATTGAGAAGCTGTACCTCCAACCGACCTACTTTTTCAGCTACCGTTACTTTGAATGGATCAAGCCCTTGGGCGACTGGACGTATGGGCTATTTGCCGTTGCCTTCCTGTCTGCGGTAATGGTGATGCTGGGGTGGAAGTACCGGCTCGCCATCGTCGTCTTTTTCCTCAGTTTCACCTACATCGAACTGATGGACAAGACAACCTACCTCAACCACTACTACTTCGTATCTCTGCTCAGTTTTGTACTCATTTGGTTGCCTGCTGCCGACTACTTCTCTGTCGATAAAGGCGCAGACAAAAGCGTCTCCATCCCTAGTTGGACGATCAACAGCCTCAAAGTCTTCGTTGGGGCGGTGTACTTTTATGCGGGCTTGGCTAAGCTCAACTCCGACTGGCTCATTGAAGCCCAACCGCTGGCCATTTGGCTGCCTGCCAAGTACGACATCCCCTTGCTCGGCGGGCTGATGCAACAGGCTTGGGTACACTTCGCCTTCTCTTGGGCCGGAGCGGCATACGATCTCTTCATCGTTTTCTTCCTACTCTGGCGGCCTACCCGACCGTTGGCTTTCGTGGCGGTTGTCGTTTTCCACGTCCTCACGCGCATCCTCTTCCCCATCGGTATGTTCCCGTACATCATGATCGTGAGTGCGTTGGTGTTTTTTGGTGCAGATTTCCATGATCGCTTACTCAATATGATGGTTAGCATTTGGCGTAAAATCACGCCTACCACGTCCCCCCTCTCCCGAGGAGCGGGGCCGGGGGAGAGGGAAACGAACAACAAGGCGCGGCCGCAGGATGCAAAGAAAGTTAACTGGAGCAAAGCGGTGGTTTACACCGTCTTGGCCCTGCACTTGGTGCTCCCTTGGCGCTACCTCGCTTACCCCGGCGAGCTTTTCTGGACGGAAGAAGGCTACCGCTTCAGTTGGCGGGTGATGCTGATGGAAAAAGCGGGCTACCTGAACTACAAAATCGTTGATCCGGTCTCGGGCAAACGCTCCGTCATCAACCCTGCTGATTACCTGACGGCCTTCCAGAACAAGCAGTTGGCGACGCAACCCGACTTCATCCTCGAATTTGCCCATCACTTAGCAGTCTTACACCAGAAAGAAGGCGGGCCTTTACCCGCCGTTTACGCCGAAAGCTACGTAGCCCTCAATGGCCGTGGCAGCCAGGTCTACGTCAACCCAGACATCAACCTGATCGACATCACCCAAGCCACCCCGCGCACGGAATGGCTCATGCCTTTTGAAGATGAAATTTATGGACTTTAGTAACAGGCTGTCTAATCTGCTCGTCGTTGCCCATTACGGGTTTTCGCCACCAAAACGCGAAGCGTTTCCCTTAAAAAGCCCTTCTCCGCTGAGCCGAAGGCGAGCACGAAGTGCTGCGAAGCACACCTTTTTGGAGAGGGATTGGGGCAAGTTGGCTACGGAGCAACACCAGCAGATTGTACAGCCTAGCTTTGGTAATTGTGGTACTGAGGGGGGAAAAGGGGGGCAGCTCGCTGCGCTCGTAACCTCACCCCCGGCCCCTCTCCGGGGGAGAGGGGAGACGTTGGAAATGAGGCAGCTCGCTCCGCTCGTAACTTCAGCTTTTCTTCTTCCTTTTGAAGACGCATTCTCCCCCACGAGCGAAGCGAGCATCCCCGCCTCCAACACCACTCCCCCCCTAATGGCTGGGGGGCTCAACACCACTCCCTCCCTGCGCGCTGGGGGGCTACTCCTCCTCCTACTCCTACTCTGCACCAGCGTCCGCGCCCAAAACACCCTCACGCTAACCATACAAGACCAAACAGACGGGAACGCCCTGCCTGCCACAGAGATTTTTGCCGAAGAAACCGCCCGCGTTTACACCACCGACCGGCGGGGCCAAACGGCCATCACGACCACCTCCCCTACCCTAACCCTAACCATTCTAGCGACCGGTTTCAGTAGCCGCCAAGAGGTAGTTTCAATGGCTGCGCAAAGCCAAAAAATTACGCTACAACTCACGCCGCTTTCGCTAGACCTCGCTGCTGTAACGGTCCGGGCCGAAGGCGAAAACCGCGCCGCAATTTCCCGTCTTCGCGCAGTCGAAGGCACCGCAATCTACGCCGGTAAAAAGACCGAAGTTGTTCGCCTAGACGCCCTAACCGTGAACTTGGCCAGCAACCAAGCGCGCCAGATTTACGCCGAAGTTTCCGGCCTGAACATCTACGAATCCGACGATGCGGGCCTCCAACTCAGCATCGGCGGGCGCGGCCTAGACCCCAACCGGTCGGCCAGTTTCAACACCCGCCAAAACGGCTACGACATCAGCGCCGATGTGCTCGGCTACCCAGAGAGTTATTATACGCCGCCAGCCGAAGCACTCAGCGAAATACAGGTCGTCCGGGGCGCGGCAAGCCTACAGTACGGTACGCAGTTTGGCGGCCTCGTCAACTTCATTTTCAGGAAGCCCAACCCGCGCAAAAAGATTGAACTGACCAGCCGCCAAACCGTCGGCTCCAACGGGCTATTCACCAGCTTTAACGCCCTGAGTGGAACGGTTGGCAAACTCGGTTACTACGGTTATTTCAACTACAAACGCGGCGATGGTTTTCGCCCTAATTCCGGCTTCGGCAGCCGAAATGCCTACCTCCACCTCGACTACGAAGTGGCCGAAAACAGCAAGATCAGCTTCGAGTATACTTACCTAGATTACCTCGCCCAGCAAGCCGGTGGCCTCACCGACGCCCAGTTTTACGAAGACCCCTTGCAGAGCAACCGAACGCGCAACTGGTTCGACGTAGACTGGCAGCTCTACAGCCTACGATGGGACCATAAACTGAACGACCAGACCAATCTCTCCCTGAACCTCTTCGCCCTCGATGCCGCCCGCAGGGCGGTCGGCTTCCGAACCAACCGCGTCTCCCAAGTAGACGACCTTTCCGCACCCCGCGACCTCATTGCCGGGGAGTTCAACAATTACGGCGCCGAAGCGCGGCTTTTGCACCGCTATAAGCTTGGCGAACGTTCTGCGGTATTCCTACTGGGGGCCAAGTATTACCGGGCCGATAATACGGCCATTCAAGGCCCAGGAACCAACGGCAGTGACGCAGATTTCCGTTTAGCGACGGATGATTTCCCCGCCTACCCCAATCAGTCGGCCTTCACCTTTCCCAACCGCAACGTGGCTATTTTCGGGGAGCACATCCTATACCTCAACGATAAGCTCAGCCTCACCCCCGGCGTCCGGTACGAATACATCAATACCCAAGCCGAAGGTACCTACCGCCGCATTGATTTCGACTTGGCGGGCAACCCAATTCGGGACAATGAGTTTGTTGATACCCGTGAGTTTTCCCGCAACCGTGTTCTGCTTGGTCTGGGCCTCAGTTACTTGCCTTCTGAGCAGTTGGAGTTCTTCGCCAACATCAGCCAGAACTACCGCTCAGTGACCTTCAACGACATCCGGACGGTGAACCCCAGCTTCCAGGTAGCACCGGATATTGACGACGAGAGCGGTTTCACAGTCGATGCGGGCGTGCGCGGGCGGCTCAACCGACTGAGCTACAACGCCAACGTCTTTGGCCTTCGGTACAATGGCCGATTAGGGGAAGTGCTCACCCCCGAAGTACGGGTTGATGCCACAGGGCAAGAGCAGCCTACCGGCCGGATTATTCGCCTGCGCAGCAACATCGGAGAGGCGTTCATCTACGGCTTGGAGACGCTTTTGGAGTACAATTTCCTTGAAGGTAAAACGGAGCGCGGCACGCCCTACACCCTCACCGGTTTTGCGAATACCAGCCTGACGCGGTCGGAGTACCTCTCCTCAGACATCGCTGGGGTTGCGGGCAACGAAGTAGAGTTCATCCCGCTGCTCAACCTGAAAACCGGCCTGCGGTTTGGCTACGGCAACTTGCTGGGGTCGGTGCAGTACGCTTACCTCTCTCAGCAGTTTACGGACGCCTCGAACGCGCCGCAAGACCGGCGGGACAACCAGTCGGGCATCGTAGGCGAAATCCCCGCCTACGGCGTGATGGACCTATCGTTGAGCTACCGCTGGCGGAAGTTCAGCCTAGAAGGTGGCGCAAATAACCTGTTGAACGAGACGTACTTCACCCGTCGGGCGACAGGCTACCCTGGGCCGGGGATCATCCCGAGTGCGCCCAGGGTATTTTATTTGACTGTTGGGGTAATGCTTTAGGAGCAGGGTGTGTAATCTGTAATGAATTGTCTCCGCGCGCAAACCCCCTCCCCAAACCCCTCCCCACGGGGGAGGGGGTTATAAAAACGCTGCGCGTTTTGATGATAGTCGGCGGACTAATTTATAGGCAGACTACACACCCTAGCTTTAGGAGGAAGCGCTCATTTATTTGGGGAGGCTTCCCTCGCCAACCGCTGCGGCTTTAAACCACACTTCGGTGTAGTCTCCGTTTGCGTATTGCTTCGCGATGTCACCACCGTAGGTTTCTGCGCCAGCGCACCAGACCATGTTTTTTTCGGGGTCTTTGCCGTTGGTTTGGTTGTAGGCTCCCTGCTTGAAGTAGTTCAACTCACCAGCGTACGCACTGGCACGCTCTACGCCTTCTTGCCCGATTGGGTAGAATAGGTTTTTAACTTGTTCGGGCGTGCTTTCCTGTGTGGTGAAGTCCGACTTGATGAGGTTTTTGGTGAAGGTTTTTGTTTCGTGCCCTTCGCTCTCAAAGGTGAGGTACATGATGCCTTCATGTACATTCACTTCATAGCTGAAGGCTTCGCCTAGCGCGATTCCGTCTTCGGGTTCTGCGGGGAAATCCGTTGGATTTTCGCCTACAACAGACATATCGTAGCCCCAAATAGCGGAGGAGTAATCCCACCTGCCGGAGTTGTCGTCGCCGGCGGTATTGATTTCGTAGTTCCAGAAAACGGAACCTTTCTCGTGGCCGGGGAATTTCTTGTAGAACAGCTTAAACGGCTCGTTTTCGTGGCCTTCACCGCTGTGGATTTGCCCAACTACGGTTGAGTAAGAAGCTGCTACTCGTGCATCTCCGGAGGTGGAGACGTGCATGACTTTACAAGTTCCGTTCAGTTTTCCGCCTTCTTCTGGGGTCCATTCTCTTTTTTCGTGTAGCTCGGTTCTGGTGTTGCTGGAGTTTTTGGACGTTACGCCAGCGTTGGGCGTTTTGTATACGACCCAGCGCATGGTGCCGTCAATTACGGTATAGAAGAAGTCTTTGTTTTCGTACTCCACCAGTTCGTCAACGTTCGTTCCGTCGCCCAACAGGATTTTAAACTTGTCCATAAAAGGAATCACCTCATTTGGGTAGACTGTTTTCTTGGCTAAGCCGTCGTTTGCCGCAAAGTAGCCATCGTTTGAGATCGCATCATCGCTGATTTGTACGCTTGCTGTTTTGAACCAGACTTCGGCGTAGTTTCCATCTTCGTATTGCTTTTGCAGGTCACCATCATGGGTTTCTGCGCCGGCGCACCAGACTTTGTTTACAACGGGGTCTTTGCCGTTGGTTTGGTTGTAAGAGCCTTGCTTGAAAAACAGCCCTTCTTCGGAGTAAGCGTTTTCCCGCTCTACCCCGTCTTGGCCAATTGGTACAAAAAGGTTTCGGACTTGCTCGGGTATATCTTCCTTCGTAGCGTATTCTGATTGAATTAGGTTCTTGGAAAACGTTTTGGTTTCATGCCCTTCGCTCGTGAACGTAAGGTTCATGATGCCGTCTTTCACCTCAACTTCATAGGTCATTTCTTCTCCCAGTTCAATACCATCTTCGGGTTCTGCGGGGAAGTCTTCTTTTTCCTTCCCGACCACCGAGAAGTCGTAGCCCCAAATGGGGTAGGAATAATCCCATCTGCCGGAATTGTCTTCTCCTGCGGTATTGATTTCGTAGTTCCAGAAAACAGACCCTTTCGTGTGGCCGGGGAACTTCTTGTAGAACAACTTAAACGGCTCATTCTCGTGCCCATCGGCGCTGTGAATTTGGCCAATGACAACGGAGTAGGAAGCTGCCACCCGAGCATCTCCCGTGGCGGAAACGTTCATCACTTTGCAGGTTCCGGTTAGTTTGTTGCCGCTCATCGCAGACCACTTTTTCGCTTGCGCCAGTTCGGTTCTGGTGTTGCTCGATGTTCCGTGGGTGTTGCCTCCGTTGGGTGTTTTGTATACGACCCAGTCTTGGTCGCCATCGTTTTCGGTGAAGAAGAAGTCTTTGTTTTCAAAGCCTGTTGGTTGCCCCGCATTGGAGCCGTCTCCCAAAATCAGTTTAAAGTCGTCGAAGAATGGAATAACTTCACTTGCGTAAACGACTTTTGTTTCAGGCTCCTCAGTAGTCGTATTAGAACAACTGCTGAACGCTAGTAAAATACCTAGGATGGAGAGTGGGAGTAGTAGTGATTTTGTCATTTTATTGTTTAATGTATTTTTTTATTGATTCTGTTTAGTTTGGTCTTCGGGAAGCGGCAACCACTAATTAGGTATACCGAAGCCGAGAGCCAAATGCTTCATTTGCAGGTCTAGGCGGAGCAGGGACCTCTTGTTCTAGTATATTTTCTCTACGATCTTTATCCTTCTGTTCCCCCAACCGTTTCTTCTTGCTAACACTCCTATTTCAGCGATTGTGACTATAGATATTATCCCTGTGTTCTCCTCTTTGAAGGGCCCGAAATTATCCTCAATGAATTCTTTCGTATCAGCATCTTTAAGATAGAACAGGATGACGTTTGTATCAAGTACGTAGTTCATTATCCTAGTTCTTTCAACTCTGCTAACAATTCATCAATTGATTGCTCAATATTAGCATCCAGCGATATTTTTTTCAGGCCTTCTGGGCTTACGAACTTGACCTGCTGATCTTTTTTCAGTTGCTCTACATCAACCTTTCTATTTTTCACCTCGGCGTAAGTAGAAGTGCTAAAACTTCCTTCAACTTTTTTTGATTCGCTTGAAGGCGTTTCCTCCAATCGATCCTTCAGTGACTGAATAGTATCAATCACCTTTTCATCCGCTAAAGAGATGATCCATTCAATGATGCTGTATTTTTTCGCTTCTAACATTGTATATCATGGCTTTTTATTGTCTATGATTCTAACGGAGAGGTGCGTTCTATAGTTTCACACAATATCTCCAGTCCGCCCCACTCTTCTAGGTGGACGTTCTCCATTCCCCATTCGTTCAGGTTTTTTGCATCCAGTCGGTGGCTTTGTCCAGCATCGGCGAGCCGGTCAGGCGCGGGCCGTATAAGTCGGTCATCCAACCGGCAATTTCCATGGCCTGGCTTTGCGCTAGACCGTGCTTCCGAATGATGATATTGATCTCTTCATTCACCTCCTCTTGGGCGTACATTTGGGCGAGGCCGCAGGTGCAGAGAAAGGTTATGAGAAGCTTCCGCTTGGTCATGATACGATGTTTTTTGCATGTCCGCTTTTGCTCAGTCGGAGCGGTTGTGGCAGCAAAATAGGAATAATGAAGGGAATTATAGCCGGAAGCTCTTGCTGGGAAGCGTAACAAATTGCAGGTTATCCGATTGGTTAACCAAAATCAAGGTGGGGTTAGGATCTCAGCGTTCAGCGTTTCGGAGAACCAGAACTGAACGATATGATTCGGTTAGGCTTGAAGTAAGGGCTGGGGTTTCTTCGCCTACCGTTTAGGCTTCAGGCCCAGCCGCAAAGAAACGATGTGGCTGTAGGTAGACCGCCCGTCGTCGTCGCCGAGGTCGGTGTAGGCGTAGTCTACGTTTAGTTGGCCTACTTTAAGGCCGAGGCCCAAGCTTGGGCGAGAGTTGAGGCGTTCGATTTGGTCGAAGTCCTGAATGCGTTGAAGTTGGGATACACCTGCGCGGACGAAGAGAAAGTCTGTATACGCCGCTTCTAGCCCGAAGGCGGGGTCCACGGAGATCGGGTCGGCGGAGAAGAGGGTATTGCGCTGCCCATCGGTGGTAGCGATGAGGTCTAGCTCGGCGGTGAGGTTGATTTTGTCGGTTAGGGAAAAGCGGCGGTTGGCGGCAAGGATGATGGTTGGGTTGGTGGTTTCGACGCTGTTGATCGGGACGTTGTTGTTGGTCAGTTGGAGGGTCTCTGCTTCTTGGTCGGAGAAGCTGAACGACCAAGCGTTGAAGGTAGTCGTGATGTCTCGGGCGAGGAGGGCGAAGGTCCAGTCTTTTCGTTCGAGCTGTGCGCCGAGGTCTAGGCCGAAGCCCCAGCTGTTGGCGAACTCGCCAATGGTTCGGCGGATGACCTTTACGTTTCCGCCGAGGCGGATAGCGCCGTTGGGCTTAGGGTAAGCCCTGGCGTAGGTACCGAGGAAGGCGTAGTCTGCGGCGGAGAACTCGGTGATGTTGTCGAAGTTGATCGTCCCGTCGGCTTCGTAGAGGGATAGGGTGTTGGGGATGTTGTCTATACCGAAACGGATGAGGCTGAAGCCGAGGCGTTGGTTTTTGCCGGAGAGCGGTAGGGAGAAGCCGAGGTAATCGAAATTGCCGACGCCGCCGAACCATTCGGCGTGCATGGCGCCGATCTCCAGCCCGTCGTCGGCGGAGAGGCCGGCTAGGCCGGCTGGGTTCCAGGCGGTGGCGTAGACGTCTTGCTGCCCTGCCACGACGGCCGTCCCCATGCCATGCGCACGAGCACCAACGCCGATGGTCAGAAATTCATTGCTGTACTTCTGAGCGTTCATTGCATCCTGCGTCCCCGCCCAAAAAGCGATGATGAGTACCAGTATTTGTATTTTTTTCAAGACTATTGTGTTTTGGGGAGGAGGAGGAGGAAGGGGATAAGGGAGGAAAGGGGGGTAAAGGTAAAAAGAGGAAAATATAAAGGTATAAACAAAAGCCTTTACTCCTTTACTCCCTTTCCCCTTTACTCCTTTCCCCTTTACTCCCTTACTTTTGATACCTTGAAGCCGCAAAACGTTTTTAAAACCTACCAAATGACTGAGGCGATAGTAGAACTGCGCGGTGCAAATATCCGACAAGGAAACCGCAACATCTTAGAAAATGTAGACCTACGCATCTCGCCGGGGGAATTTGTCTACCTAGTGGGTAAGACGGGTTCCGGGAAATCGAGCCTGTTAAAGACGCTCTACGCTGCCCTACCCCTCGCCTCCGGCGCGGCCACCGTTGCCGGTTTCGACCTCCGAAAAACCGGACGCCGCAAAATCCCCAAACTCCGCCGCCAACTCGGCATCGTTTTCCAAGACTTTAACCTCCTGACCGACCGCTCCGTAGAAGACAACCTCCGCTTCGCGCTCGCCGCCACCGGCTGGAAGAAAGGCGACAAAACCGAGGCCCGCATCGGTGAAGTGCTCACCGAAGTCGGCCTAGCCGACCGCCGCCGCAGCATGCCCCACACCCTCAGCGGCGGCGAGCAACAGCGCGTCGCCTTCGCCCGCGCTCTACTCAACGCTCCTGCCCTACTCATCGCCGACGAAGTGACCGGCAACCTAGACCCCGACACCAGTAAAGACATCCTAGAACTGATGCGCAAGCTCGGAAGAGAGCACGGCACGGCCGTACTTTTTGCTACCCACGATTATCGTTTGCTGGACACCTTCCAGGCAAGGGTAGTTCGGTGCGAAGGTGGTAAGGTGTTTAATGCGGAGGAATAATTGGTATTTGAGGTTTGTTTAGTATTTTCACGGTTTGTAAAGCACTATTCACCACCCATTAAGTACACCCTATGTTTTTATACGTCCGTGGAATTACTGCGCTAAACACCATGCTTAGTATAGGCGTTTTCTTAGGCATTACGCTTACTATTTTCCTTTTAATCCAACGGTCTCATAAGAGTTTTGCGAACCTCTTTTTGGCCATGATTATTTTATGCTACACCATCTTCATATTGCCCGGCTATTTATATGGTGCGCATTTGCTGCAGTACGTTCCCCACCTCTCTAATATCGGAGGGTTCATTTTCCCGATACTGGGGCCGCTGATCTACTTTTACACTAAGGCCAATACGCAGCGTGCTTTTAGGTTCTACCCCAACGATGCCTTACACTTTATTCCCTTCGTCCTGTTTATCGTAGTAGACTGGAAATTCTTGACCTTGAGTGGCGATGTAAAGTACCAGCAGTACGTGCTTTTTACTGAAACCGGCCTCTACCCTCTCCCTTTGTGGGACCGGATAGCCAAAGTTCTGCTATCCTTCGTTTACTTCATCTTTTCGGCCAGGCTGATCCTGCGTTACAAGCAGCATTTGTCGGAGACCTCCACCAGTAGCAACCAAACTTACTACCAATGGTTGCTGCTTTTCAGTTCCGTTCTATTGGTCCCTACGGTTGTAGTGGCTATCATCGCGATTACTCAGTACCAACTTGTTACCGTGACCTTCTTTGCCTTCTCGTTCATTCTCTTCATCATGATGGTTTACGCGGCGGCACTCTTGAAGCCTCGTTTGTTTCACCGCTTCCCCAATAAGATGGAAGTTGTCAGCGCAGAACAGGTAGCACAAAAGAAATACGAAAGCTCCAACCTCCGAGACGAACAGAAGGAAGTCATGGTTGAGAAGTTGCTCAACTATGTCTCCACCGAGCAACCCTACCTTGAACCAGAATTGACCCTCAGCGAACTGGCCGAGCAGGTAGAAATTCCGTCACACTATCTCTCTCAGGTCATTAATGAGAAGATCAAGAAATCTTTCGGAGATTTCATCAACAGCTACCGAATAGAAAAGGCCAAGGCGATGCTTGCCGACGACCAGTTTAGCCACTACACCATCATCGCTACCGCCTACGAGGCCGGATTTAATTCAAAAACTGCTTTTTATGAAGCGTTTAAGAAGTTTACGGGCAGCACGCCAAGTAAATACCGTAAAAGCCTGTAAAACAGCAACTTAAACCCTCTATCACCTTTGTCCGGGCGTCCGTATTTATCAATCCGGACACCGGTATTTCCGTGTTTATAAGGCCGGACGTTCGCTTTTACCTATCCGAACTCATTGGGTTCGGGCGGGCCATACATTTGCATTGTACTTAGCTAGCAACGGCTACTAACAATACTATAAACAACACTTTTACTTACACACCATTTTAATCCATTCTTATCTAAACCTATCCATTATGACTTCTTCTAAGCAAAACATCTTCGCTCTCATCCTTATCGCTACTACCACTCTATTCCTCCTTTTCTCTGGGAGCGTACAGGCCCAAACGAGTTCCACTACTTCCGCTACGGCGGGGGCTTCCATCATGCCGCTTCAGGTAGCAACCCTCGGCGCTGCCGACCTATCGCCCCTAGAAGCAGCAAGCCGGCAAGAAAGCTTCATGGCCAACTACCCCGGCGGAGCCGAGCAACTCACCTCTTTCCTGAAAGCCAACGTCGAGTACCCCGAACTGGCCAAGGACAACAACTTTGAGGGCACCACGATTGTGCGCTTCAAGGTGCTCGAAGACGGTAGCCTCGATCAGTTTACCGTACAACAGTCTACGCACGACCTCTGCGACCAGGCCGTAATCAAGGCCCTCAAAACGATGGACAACTGGGTTCCTGCCCAGCTCCGTGGCAAAACTGTCAGCTCTTGGAGAGCGGTTGCCGTAGATTTTAAAATGACTTTTTAGGATTCCTCTTTACAACACTTGAACACGGGCGCCCAAAGGTCAATATGATCTTTGGGTGCTTTTTTTTGCGCGCACGCAGGGTGCAAGGTGAGGTTAGAAAGTATGTGTCGCCCTACCTTTACCCTAATAACAGAACTGGTGCTACCACCATAAGCTTGTCTGCTATAAAACCATCAAGAATGACTAAATACTGGAACGACTTCGTTGAAGGCTATACGGGCTACGCCAATTACCTGTACTACGAGATCACGAACCCTTCGTGGAACAACTATTTCTACTGGTTGATTGTGGTATCGGTCTTCTTCTTGGTCTTGGAAGTTGTCATCCCTTGGCGCAAAAAGCAGCCCGTGATGCGTAAAGACTTCTGGCTCGATGGTTTTTACATGTTCTTCAACTTCTTCCTGTTTTCGTTGATCATCTACAGCGCGGCTTCCAACGTAGTCGTTAACCTCTTCAACGACGGCATCAGCTGGCTCACCGGCGGCTTCAACCTCCAGGCCAACAACCCCATGAACGCCTTCCCGATGTGGGCCGTGTTGCTGATCGGTTTTCTGGTGCGCGACTTTGTGCAGTGGTGGATCCATCGGCTTTTGCACCGCTCAGATACACTTTGGGAGTTCCATAAAGTCCACCACTCCGTAGAAGAGATGGGCTTCGCCGCCCACCTGCGCTACCACTGGATGGAGAACGTTGTTTACCGGACCTTGGAGTACATTCCGCTTGCCTTGCTCGGTATCGGCCTCTACGATTTCTTCATCATCCACATCTTCACGCTTGCTTGGGGGCACTACAACCACTCCAACATCAGCATCAGTGGGTACATCACCGGCGGTGTCCTTGGTTTACTAATCGGGGTGATCGTAGCTAATGGCTTGCTGGACATTACAATTTTTGATAATCCGTCGTTGTTGGGCAAGGTCGGCATCGTCGCAGCCGTTGCGGCTGCGGGTAGCCTCCTGCTCGGCAAGCTGATGAAGTACCTCTTCAACAGCCCCGAGATGCACATCTGGCACCACTCCTACGAGCTGCCCGAAAGCCGCCACTTCGGCGTCAACTTCGGCCTCACCCTAGCCATCTGGGATTACCTCTTCAAAACCGCCTACATCCCCCACAACGGGCAAGATATCCGGCTCGGCTTCCCCGGCGTCGAGGAATTTCCGGAAGGCTTCGCGGGGCAAGCAACGCATGGGTTCAAGAAGGAGTGAGTGGGGCACTGCTGGGCTCGCTTGGTTTCCTACATCTCCCCTCTCCCGAGGAGAAGGGCCGAGGGAGAGGGAAACGAACAACACTAACCAACCACCATGTCCAAAAAGAAAAAAATAGGCTTACACGAACTCTACAGCAAAGACCCCATCGAAGCCGACAAACAGCTTTGGGGCCGAACCACTGACCCCGTAACTCGCCGGGGGTTTCTGCAAAAAGGCGCACTGACGGCGCTTGGCTTGGCGCTTGGCTCCAATATGGTTTTTGCTGAGCATTTTCCGGCGGGCATGATCCCCGCTGGCTTAGCCCACACTGGCCAGCCCTTCAGCCTGCCCGGAAAACGGGCAGGGCTTACCGTCTTGAACGACAAGCCCATCAACGCCGAAACCCCACCCCATCTGCTCGATGATGCGCTCACGCCCAACGACCTCTTCTTCGTCCGCAACAACGGCATCCCGCCCGAAAGCATCGACGTCAGCCAGTGGACGCTGACCATCGAAGGCGAATCAGCGGCCAAAACCAAAAGCTATACGCTGGCCGAACTCAAAAGCAAGTTCGAGAACGTAACCTACAACCTCACCCTCGAATGTGGTGGCAATGGCCGCAAGGAGTTCAACCCGCCCGCGAAGGGCAACCAGTGGTCTACCGGTGCCGTCGGCTGCGCCGCCTGGACGGGCGTGCGCCTCAAGGACGTCCTGAAAGACGTCGGGGTGAAACCCAACGCCATCTACGTTGCTTACTACGGCCAAGACACCCACCTCTCCGGCAAAGCGGGCAAGGTCGTCATCTCCCGAGGCGTCCCCATCGCGAAGGCGATGGAAGACGAAAGCCTCATCGCATGGGCGATGAACGGCCAGAACATCCCCGTGCTCAACGGCTATCCGTTGCGGTTGGTGTTTGGGGGTTTTCCGGCTTCGTGCTCCGGCAAGTGGCTGTCTAAAATCGTCGTCCGAGACCAAGTACACGATGGGCCGAAAATGACGGGCCAGTCTTACCGCGTCCCCTGCAAACCGGTCGCTCCGGGTACGAAGGTACCCGACGACGAGATGTGCATCATCGAGAAGATGCCCGTCAAATCCCTGATCACTTTCCCGAAAACCGGTGCCTCCATCAAGCTTGCCCAGAAGCTCCCCATCCGAGGCAAAGCATGGACCTCGGCCGCCAAGGTTGCCAAAGTGGAATACTCCATCGACTTCGGCTCCACTTGGCAGCCCTGCACACTGCAAGGCGCGCAAAACCGCTTTAGCTGGCAGGCGTTTTCGGCTTCCATCACCTTCCCCCAAACGGGCTACTACGAGGTTTGGGCCAGGGCTACCGACGCCGAAGGCGCCGCCCAACCCATGCTCCTGCCCGGCTGGAACCCGAGGGGCTACCTCAACAATGCCTGCCACCGCATCGCGATTAAAGTATCCTAAACATGTCTCAACGCCCAGATTTGCTCCCCGCATTATTGGTCATCCTGAACGTTGCGCTGGTCGTATGCGCAGGGGTGTTTTTTTACCTCTTGTTCGGTGACAGCGTAATGGAGAGCTACCGCAACCAGCCGCAAGCGATGGAACAACGCGCCTACCGCCTCGGCAACGGCGGCGGTGCCTCCGGAGCAGAAGACTCCGAAAAAGTAGTGGACGGCATCCACGTCCAGACCGGCTTGGCCTTCGCCGAGGGCTTCGACATCGTGCGGGGCACCTGCACGGCCTGCCACTCCGCCAAACTCGTGACCCAAAACCGCGCCACCCGCGAAGGCTGGGAAGAGATGATCCGCTGGATGCAAGCCAAACAAGGCCTCTGGGACCTCGGCACGAACGAGCCTATCATCCTTAATTACCTGGCGGCTCATTACGCGCCGGAGGAGGTTGGCCGAAGGGCAAATCTGGACGTGGAGGCGATTGAGTGGTATGTGCTTGAGCTTGAGTAAGGGCTAACTTTTTTGGCGCGGCCGCAGGTGCAGGGGATGGTTTTGGGCAAGATTAGCAATCAGCGTTCAGCAATTAGTATTCAGGCTACCGCTGTTACATTCAGTCGCCTGAATGCTGAGTAATTCAACCGAATCGAAAACATTCCCTGCACCTGCGGCCGCGCCCCAACCAAGTGTGTATAACAATGGTTCGATATGGTTTTACAGGGGGCGTACCCAATAATCCCTAGGCACTTCAAGCACTGTAAGGATTTTAGGCGTGTGTGGGACAGCTCCACACATGTCTAAAATGTAAAACTGAACGCTCTCATTGCTTAAAACCGAACGTTCATCCCGTCTAGCATCCCTGCCGGGGGCTTGATCATACGGCCTTGGCCTCGGCCACAAATACTGGGCCTGAGGGCGGTTAAAAAATGCAAACTGTTTGAGCCTTCCCCTAGCTCTTACTTTTCCGAAAGGCATCTGTAACCGAAAAGCTAAAGCGCAAGGCGAAAGATTTGATGGCGAGTTTTTGCATTTTCAGCCCTCAGGTCCAGTATTTGTGATCAGCCGAGGACACAGCCAAAGGGTTTTGCTTCTTTTGCCCTCACCACGCAGTAGCCGCGAAGCGAAAAGAAGGCCCCCGGCAGGGATGTAAGACGAGATGAGTGCCTTGTAAGCCTGAAATTGTAGCGGACCATTATTATGCACCCCCCAACCAATGCAGGGCATCCCACAAATGATTTATCGCTACATTTACCCAGTATAAAATAACGTGGCCCACAAACTTGGTTATCGCTTTTTCTTCCCCCACCTGGGGGCTAGGGGGCCAAAAAGCGCAAACCCAGTTATCGCCCAACAACTCATAACCATGTCCAGACTATTTATCCTGCTGCTGATAGCATGCACCACAATTACGACCTCCTGTGTAACACAGCAAGCTTCCTTAACCGCCGGAGAACGCGCCGCCGCCGCCACTGAACTGCTTCAACTCTCCCTCGACAAATGGGACTGGATGGCGGAGAAAGACACCGAAAAGCTGGCGGACTTCTTTCACGACCGGTCCAAGTTTGTACACATGAGTGGTACTTGGAACAAAGCGCGGGAGTTGGAGATCATCGAATCGGGCAGCATCTGGTACAAGCAAGCCGACGTACACGATGCCGTAGTGGAAGTCTTTGACGACACCGCAGTACTCTGGAACCGGATCACCCTGGTGGCCCATGTAAGAGGAAATGATGTCTCCAATGAGTTCACCGTCACGGAGATCTACAAGAAGGAGAAAAGCGGCTGGAAACTGCTAGACCTGACGTTCAGCAAAGTCCGGGATACGCACAAGATCGCACCGAACGCAACAGCGGGATAA